>NZ_JBVHDS010000011.1:0-200516 GCF_055563255.1 Streptomyces sp. NPDC002958
AAGCCGATTTCTTCGACCGGCATCAGACCTACGACCGCTGTTACACCGCCACGTATCTGGTGAACTGGCTGGTCACCGCTCTGTACGGATACCAGCAGGAGAACCGGGAGGGCCGCTACGCGCTGGTGCGTGCATACGCAGAGGGCAAGCGCCCTGCAGGAATCCCAGAGGTGGCCGCGGCGATCCTCGCCCGGCACGCGCCGATCGCCGCACTGATGTCCGACTTCAACCTCAAGTTCCAGCGCCAGAGCAGGCAGACCTCATACCCGCTGGAGGAGATCCGTCAACTTGGCGGGCTGTACAGCTCCTCCATTTAGACCGACCGGCAAATGGTTGGCCGCTCGTCGACTGAGGGGCCCGGATGTGAGACAGGCACGGGCTCTGCGTGATCATGGAGTTCTCTACGCTCAGTGATCACACGGAGGACCCGTGCCTGCGGTGCCATCTTGCCTGCTCGAACCCCTGTGGGACCAGTTCGCCGCGCTCCTGCCCGCGCGGGGGGGGGCGTTCGTTGCGGACCACCCGCTGGGCTGTCACCGCCGCCGGGTCGCCGACCGGACCGTCTTCGAGCACATCGTGCTTGCGCTGGTCCACGGCTCCGGCTACGAGCGCATCTCCAGTCCCGGATGCTCCGACCGCACTATCCGACGGCGCGTCAAAGGGTGTGCTGAGCTGGGGATATCCGAGAAGGTTCATGCCCTCGCCCTGGAAGCCTACGACCGCACGATCGGGCTGGGGCTGGCCGAGATCTCGGTTGACGGCTGCATCACCAAGGCCCCGTCCGGTGGCGAGAAGGGAGGGCGGTCACCGGTCGACCGGGGCAAGCAGGGACTGAAACGCTCGGTCGCCTCCGACGCCTGCGGCGTCCCGCTCGGCATCGTCTCCGACGGTCCAACCGGCATGACTCGCCCATGCTCGGCCCGACCTTGGAGGCGGCCCGCACCCAGGCCGGCGCGATGCCCGAAGGCGTCAATGTCAACCTGGACCGCGGCTACGACAGCGCCAAGTCCCGTGCACTGCTAGCCGAGTTGGGCTTCACGGCCGAGATCGCCCGCAAGGGAGTCCCGGCGCTGATCCAGGCCGGGAAACGCTGGGTGATCGAGCGCACGCACTCCTGGATGAACGACTACGGCAAGCTGCGACGCTGCACCGAGAAACGTGGTGAGGTCGTGGACTTCTACTTCTACCTCGCCGCTGCCCTCGTCACGCTCCGCATGCTCATCCGAGGCGCGACCAAGCGTTACCGCTGGGACGGCCGCCCCACCACCCGACGCCTCAAGTGATCCATTTGCCGGTCGGTCTTAATCGGATCGCGACTTGACCAGCCTTGACGTGCCACACGGGCAGTTGAGATCGTCGGCAGCGGCGCTGCCGAATCATGCGGCCGCCTTGAACTGGCTTACTCACAGGCGAGGTTGTCGCTTCATGCCCGGCGCACTGCCCACTCCCCCTCGCCTGCCCGTGCAGCTCCGTCAGCAGACCTCAGGCTCCTACACCGGAAGGGTTTCGCGCCAATCATTTTCTGACCCCCCGAGGATCCGCACGTCCTGTCCGAGCGCTCGCAACCCGGTGCCCGGTCAACGCGGCCAAGCGTCCAGTCACTCACCAGACGTGCGGGCCGATACGCCCCATATCACGAAAGGTCGGCTAACAGTGCTGCGTTACATCGCCCGCAAAGTAGTCGGCTGGTTTTTGATGATCGCCATCGCGACCAACCTCACGTACTTCCTCGCTAACGCATTCCTCAAACCTGCGTCGAACTACACCGCGTTGCGACCGCCTCGAACTCCAGCCCAGATCAACCAGTCGCTGGCGCTTTACAATCTCAATCCAGACAAACCGATCATGGATCGGTGGTGGCACTGGATCACTCAGATCGTGACTCATTTCGACTGGGGCCAGTCGCCAACCGGGGGCAGCGTCAACGACCAGGTCTCCTACCGGATCTTCGTCAGCGGCCAACTCGTCCTGGCCTCAACAATCCTGTCCATCATCATCGGTGTCGGGCTGGGCGTCTACACCGCGTCGCGCCAGTACAAGGCCGCCGACCGGGTGTGGCAGGGCATCTCCGTGATCTCCTTCAACACGCCCTCCGCGGTGGCCTCGCTCGGCGTGGTGCTCGCGGCCATCGCGCTCAACCAGTCCCTCGGCAGCACGCTGCTGCCCGTCGCCGGAGCGCAGAGCCCCGATGTCGTCGGGTTCTGGCCGGTCCTGGGGTCACGGGCGATGCACGCGATTCTTCCCACGATCTCGCTGACGTTCATCTCGTACGCCGGATACCACCTGTTGCAGCGCTCTCTGCTGCTGGACCACATCAACTCCGACTACGTGCGTACCGCACGGTCCAAGGGGCTGACGCGGAAGCAGGCCATCTACCGGCACGGGCTGCGGACCTCGATCATTCCCGTCGCCACTCAGGTCGCGTTCGCGATGCCCGCGCTCTTCACCGGCGCTGTCATCACGGAAACGGTCTTCGCGTGGCACGGCATGGGTGAGTACTTCACCAAGACCATCAGCACGAACGACGTGCACGGCGTCGTCGCTGTCGCAGCCTTCGGTGCCCTCATGACGGCCATCGGCGCGATCCTGGCCGACCTCGTCGTCGTGGCCCTCGACCCCAGGATCAGGGTGAGCTGACGTGGCCATCAACATGCCCGGCGCCGGAACCGCCCCCGAAGAGGCGCGCCCCGAGACCGCCGAAGCACTGGAACCGGGAAAGACCGGAACCGGTGGCAAGCGCCTCTCCCCCTCCCGGCTCTACATGCGGCGCTTCGCGCGCAACAAGCCCGCGCTCGGCGGTCTGATCCTCTTCGTCCTGCTCGTGTTCTTCTCGGTGTTCGGCCGGTATCTGACCCACTGGGACCACATGGAGGCGGACTTCACCGCGCTCTCCGTCGCCCCCGGGGTCGGGGGCCATCTCCTGGGCACCAACGGCGCGGGCAACGACGTCTACTCCCAGCTCGTGCACGGCCTCGGCAGGTCGCTGATCATCGCCGTGACGGTGTCGCTCCTGACCACCGCCATCGCCGGTCTGTTCGGCACCACCGCCGCCTACTTCGGCGGGAAGATCGAGCGGGCGATGCTCGGTTTCGTGCACTTCCTGCTCATCCTGCCCTCGTTCCTCATCATCGCCCTGGTCGGTACGCACTACCGGGGTGAGTGGCAGGTTCTGGTCGTGGTCCTCACGCTGTTCGGCTGGATGCTCACCGCCCGGGTGATCTGGTCCCTGGCCACGTCCCTCCGGGAGCGCGAGTACGTGATGGCGGCCCGCTTCATGGGCGTCAGCCCGATCCGCACCATCATCCGCCACCTCGTACCGAACATCGGGTCCCTGCTGATCGTGACGTTCACCCTCGGTGTCGCCTCGACCGTGCAGTCCGAGACGGCACTCTCCTTCATCGGATTCGGCGTCAAGCAGCCCGACGTCTCCCTGGGTTCCATGCTTGCCGACGGGCAGAACACGCTGTCCACCGCTCCCTGGCTGTTCTACCTGCCGGCGGCCCTGGTGGTGCTGCTCACCGTAGCCATGGCCCTCATCGGTGACGGTCTGCGCGACGCCCTGGACCCCACATCGCAGTCTGGAGGCCGCGCATGATCGAGCAGCGCGCTGTCACGACCGAGCCCGGCACCCAGCGGGCCCTGCTGTCCGTGCGTGACCTGGAGGTCGCCTTCCCCTCGGAGGCCGGCCGGGTGGACGCCGTTCGCGGTGTCTCCTTCGACCTGCACCGCGGCAAGACCCTCGGCATCGTGGGCGAATCCGGTTCGGGCAAGTCCGTCACGTCGATGGCCGTCATGGGGCTGCTTCCCGAGTACGCCTCGGTCACCGGCGAGATCATGCTCGACGGGAAGAACCTCCTCGACCTGGACGACCGGCGGATGTCCAAGGTCCGCGGTCAGCGGATCGGCATGATCTTTCAGGACCCGCTCTCGTCGCTCACTCCGATCTTCAGCATCGGGGCTCAGATCGTCGAGTCCCTCCAGATCCACCAGGAGATCTCGTCCGCAGCCGCCTGGAAGCGGGCCGTCGAGTTGCTGGACCTGGTCGGCATCCCCAACCCGGACCGCCGCGCCAAGGGGTTCCCGCACGAGTTCTCGGGCGGCATGCGGCAGCGGGCCGTGATCGCCATGGCCATCGCGAACGACCCCGACCTGATCATCGCCGACGAGCCGACGACCGCCCTGGACGTCACCGTGCAGGCCCAGATCCTCGACGTCCTCAAGACGGCCCAGCGCGAGACCGGCGCCGCGGTCATCATGATCACCCACGACCTCGGGGTGGTGGCCGGCTCCGCCGACGACGTCATGGTGATGTACGCCGGTCGCCCGGTCGAGCACGCCGGGGTGGACGAGCTCTTCGCGCAGCCCCGGATGCCGTACACCATCGGCCTGATGGGCGCGATCCCCCGCCTGGACGACCGCGACAGGGAAGCGCTGACCCCGGTTCCGGGCACTCCGCCGCTCCTGGTGGACCTTCCCGACGCCTGTCCGTTCGCGGCGCGCTGCCCCGCGGTCGAGGACGCCTGCCGGGAGGCCGAGCCGCCGCTGCTGGCCATCGCCGGGAGTGACACCGGTGCGGGGCACTCGACGGCCTGCCGGCGTGCCGCGGAGATCCGTGACGGCGCCATCGGCGGTGAGCCGATCTACCCCGTCCCAGCCGAGCGAGAGAGCCGCGTCGCGGACGTCCCCCGTGAGGACCGGCCGAAGGTCCTGGAACTCTCCGGTGTCACGAAGACCTTCCCGCTCACCAAGGGCGGCCTGCTCAAGCGCAAGGTGGGCACGGTCTTCGCGGTCAACGGCATCGACCTGGACATCCGCGAGGGAGAGACGCTCGGGCTGGTCGGCGAGTCGGGGTGCGGGAAGACCACCACTCTGCTGGAGATCATGGGGCTGAAGCCGCCCGAGCAGGGCAGCATCGCCGTCTGCGGCCAGGACACGGCCGACCTGAAGCGGAAGCAGGACATCAGCGCCGTCCGCCGCAACATCCAGATGGTGTTCCAGGACCCTATGGGCGCGCTGGACCCCCGCATGACGGTCTTCGACATCCTCGCGGAACCGCTCCGCGCGGTCGGCGAACGCGACAAGAAGGTGCTCAGCACCAAGGTCGCGGACCTCATGGAGCTGGTGGGGCTCGACCCCGAGCACCGTGACCGCTTCCCCTCCGCATTCTCCGGCGGACAGCGGCAGCGCATCGGCATCGCCCGGGCGCTCTCCACCAAGCCCCAGCTGCTCGTGCTCGACGAGCCGGTCTCGGCTCTCGACGTCTCGGTGCAGGCCGGCGTCATCAACCTGCTCAACGACCTCAAGGCCGAGCTGGGCCTGTCCTACCTCTTCGTCGCCCACGACCTGTCGGTGGTGTGCCACATCTCCGACCGTGTGGCGGTGATGTACCTGGGCCGGATCGTCGAAATCGGGGCCACCGACTCCGTCTTCGACAACCCCAGGCACCCCTACACCAAGGCGCTCCTCTCCGCGATCCCCCTGCCCGATCCGGTGGCCGAGCGCACCCGGGAACGCGTCCTCCTGGAGGGCGACCTTCCCAGTCCCACCGACGAACGGCCCGGTTGCCGGTTCGTCTCCAGGTGTCCGCTCCACACGACGTTGTCAAAGCCGCAGAAGGAGCAGTGTCGCGGGGTCACTCCTCTGCTCACCGAGAGGGGGGACCCGGACCACCGCGACGCATGCCATTTCGCGGGCACGACCACGTCTGTCGACAACTAAGTCAGAAAGGCCAAGGCCGTCATGAGAAAGATCTCCCTGAGCCTGGTGGCGCTCGCCGCCGCCTCTTCCCTCGTCCTCTCCGGGTGCAGCAGCGACTCCGGCGACTCCGGGCAGCAGAAGTCCAAGGGCGCCACCTCCGAGAAGGACGTCCTGACTTCGTACAACCCCCAGCCTGCAAGCAACCTGAAGCAGGGGGGCAAGATGACGCTTCCCATCGTGGAGATCCCCGACCAGCTCAACCCGCTGCACGGCAACGGATCGCTCTACACGTCGAAGATCGCCTGGTTCTACCAGCCGCAGCTGTCCTTCAACGACCCCAAGGGCAACATCACCTTCAACAAGGACTACCTGACCGACGTCAAGCAGGAGACGGTGGGTGGCAACACCCAGGTCACGTACACCATCAACCCGAAGGCCAAGTGGAACGACGGCCAGGACATCGACTGGACCGCGTTCCGTGACACCTGGACCGCGCTCAACGGGAAGAACAAGGAGTACAACGTCTCGTCCACGGACGGGTACTCCAGCATCACCTCGGTGAAGAAGGGCAAGGACGACAAGCAGGCGATCGTCACCTTCAAGGGCGCGTTCGTCTACTGGAAGTCCCTCTTCTACCAGATCGTCAACCCGCACATCGCCAAGGCCGACGACTTCAACAAGGCGTACGTGAGCAAGCCGCACGCGGAGTGGGGTGCCGGTCCGTACACCATCTCCAAGTTCGACCCCAAGGGCGGCACCGTCTCCTACAAGCCCAACCCCAACTGGTGGGGCGCCAAGCCGCATCTGGACGAGTTCACCTTCGTGCAGATGGAGACGAGCGCCAGCATCAACGCCTTCAAGAACGGCCAGATCGACGGAGTCTCGGCGGCCAACGCCGAGGAGCTCAACCAGGTGAAGTCGGTGAAGGGGACCGAGCTTCGCCGCGGCACGACCACCTCCAACAACCTCCTCGTCTTCAACAGCACCTCGCCGCAGCTGAAGGACCTGGCGGTGCGCAAGGCCGTGATGGAAGGGATCGACCGCGCTCAGCTCGCGAAGATCACCTTCCAGGGACTCGGGTACACCGAGCCGCTGCCCGGCTCCTTCACCCTCTTCCCCTTCCAGAAGGGGTACCAGGACACCTTCGGCAAGCTCGTGAAGTTCGACGCCGAGAAGGCGAAGAAGGACCTGGACGCCGCCGGCTGGAAGGCCGGCCCGGACGGTGTGCGTGCCAAGGACGGCAAGAAGCTGGAACTGGCCTTCCCCACCATCGGTGACAGCTCCACCGTCAAGGCCCGTGCCACTGCCATCGCCCAGATGATGAAGAACATCGGCGTCAAGGTGGACATCAAGGCGCACCCCTCCGCCGACTTCAACAAGGTGTTCACCGAGCGCTCCTTCGACATCTTCGGGATGGGCTTCATCTCCAGCGACCCGAACGGCATGCTCTACATCTGCCAGATGTACTGCTCCGACTCGACGCTCAACGTCTCCCGCTCGGTGCCGAAGAGCCTGGACGAGGAGACCAAGGCCGTCACCAACCTGCCGACCCTGGACGAGCAGATCAAGGCCGGCAACGAGGTCGAGATGAAGGCCATGGGGACCTACGGCATCATGCCGCTCCACAACGGCACCACCATCTGGGCCGTCAAGAAGGGGCTCGCCAACTTCGGCGCGGCCCAGTTCTACGGCAGCTACGGCAACCTCGGCCAGCCCGATCTGATCGGCTGGCAGAAGTAGTAAGCCGCCCTGCCGGGGGCTCCGCCGCAGCGTCGATGCGGCGGAGCCCCCGGCCTGTACGAGGGTGCGTTTCAGAAGTGGATCTTAATCTTTCAAGATCCACTTCGTGGGAAGGCATGATCTGACGAATGCGCAGTGGGCGAAGCTGGAGCCGCTGCTCCCGGTCGGGAAGAAGCCTGGGCGGCCGCCGGTGCACACCAAGCGGCAGCTGATGGACGGCATACGCCGGCGCACCCGGGCTGGTGCTCCGCGGCGGGACGTGCCCGAGCGGTACGGCCTGTGGGAGACGCTCCATGGCCTGTTCGGGCGCTGGCAGCGGGACGGCGCCTGGCACCGCATCGTCGAGTAGTTGCAGGCCCGGGCCGATGCCGAGGGGCTGATGAGCTGGGATGTCTCGGTCGACTCGACCGTCGCCCGCGCCCACCAGCATGCGGCGGGAGCCCGTAAAAAGGGGGATCTGCAGGTCGAACCGCCAGGCAGTGTCTTCACCGAGCCCGACGACCACGGGCTCGGACGCTCCCGGGGCGGGCTGACCACCCTGCCCACCTGGCGGTCGAGCAGGCCCAGAAGCCGATGTCACTGGTGATCAGGCAGGGCAACGTGGTGACTCCCCGCAGTTTCAGGTCGAAACGCACCCTAGGCTCTGCTACGTAGTCGGCGGTGACGTCAGGTGACGGGTGTCGTCGACAGTTCACCGACCACCACCCAGCGCTACCGCCACCCGGGCATACACAAGGTCATACCCTCCTTGCGCAGCGCCCTCCGCGTGCCGCGCTCCCTGCCGAGCTCGATCGTCAGGACACGCTGACGCCGGTCAAGCACGCCGGTCCCCAACTGGTCCCCAAGAATGGTTAAAGGCCGGTTCCGGATTGATCCGAAACCGGCCTTTGACCTGCGACTCTCACGAGTCGGGACGACAGGATTTGAACCTGCGACCCCTTGACCCCCAGTCAAGTGCGCTACCAAGCTGCGCCACGTCCCGATGCGATTCCCCCCGATGTTCCCGGGTGGCTGCGCAGGACAAACATTACCTCACTCCGCGGACCGGATCGACGCACGTGCCTGCTGAGCTCGGATTGCCAAGGATTCGGCGCCGCACGCCGTGGCCAGCTTGTGGGCTCGGGCGAGTTCGCGCGGGGAGCGGATCGCGATGCCGTAGTCGACGAGGGCCAGGGCGTGTTCGTACGCGGACGGGGACGCCTCCAAGTGGCGCACCGACTCGGCCAGCAGATGCGTGGCGTCCTCGGGGCGGGCGAAGAGCGCGACACAGCGCAGGGCCTCACCGATCGCGGTGTCCGTGCCGAAGCGTTCGGCGTGCACCCGGGCCGAGGTGGCGAGTTGGGCGGCGCGGCCCGGGTCCTCCTCGGCCAGGGCGCGGGCGAGGCCGCCGGCCCAGGGCGCCCACACGCCGTTGAACCTGCCGCGGGGTTCGAGGGCCTGACCGGCCGCTTCGAGTTCGGTGACCGCTTCCTTCGTGCGGCCTTCGGCCAGCAGCAGTCGGCCGCGTACGCACGGGGCGTCGGGCAGCACCATCGCGCTGGGGTAGGGCGAGCCGAAGTCGTAGCGGTCGGCGATCTTGCGGGCCTCGGTGACACGGCCGCGGGCGACCAGGGTGTCGATGAGCAGGCAGGCCGCGTCCCAGTGGACGGGAAGTCCGCTGCCGACACGGTCGGCGAGGCGCAGCCCTTCGCGCAGGAAGCCCTCGGCCTCGGCGAGCCGGCCGCGACGGCGGTGGACGAGTCCGAGCAAGGTGTGCGCGAACGCGAGGTGCGCGCCGCTCCAGCCGGAGATCTCGAAGGCGCGGACGGCCTCGCCGAAGAGTTCCTCGGCCCGGTCGAGCTGGTCGGTGAAGGCGTAGGTGATGCCGACGAGGGTCGGAAGTTCGAAGCCCCACTCGGTATCGGTCCAGCCGAGCCCGCGGGCGGGGTGGCCGTCGACCAGGGCGCGCTCGCAGAGGTTGACGATGAGCTGGGAGTTCTCGCCGCGCATCATGGCGTCGAAGGCGCGGATGGTGAGCAGGGCGCGCTCGGCGTTGTCACGGCCGGCGAGATGGTCGGCGTTCCGGGCGAGTCGGCCGGAACGGGCGAGTCCGTCATCCTCGGCAGCCTGCATGCCCTCCCAGAGGAAGTGGGCGGCCTGGAGCCGCATCAGGCCGGGGCCCGGGGCGGTGCGCGCGGCCTCGGCGGCGAGGGCGAGTGCCGCTTCCTTCAGCTGGTTGTTGTGAGAGTGCGCGGCCGCGAGCCGGTAGGTGGCGTCGACCCGCTGGTCGGCGGAGAGTCCGGGCATGTCAAGGGCGGCCCGCAGATGCTGGACGGTGGTGGCCGGGGAGCTGAGCAGCGTGGCGCAGCCCAGTTCGTACAGCAGGGTGGCCTTCACCCGTTGGCGCGGTGGTTCTTCCAGGGCGCGTTCGAGGCAGCGGCGGGCGGCCTCCGGGGCACCGACCGCGAGATGCTGTTTGGCTGCTTCGCGGAGCTGTTCGACCAGATCCTGGTCGTCGTCGGGGTGCACTTCGAGGAGGTGCCGGGAAGCCGCTGCGGCGCCGAGTCCCGCACGGGTGATCGCCCAAGCGGCCTGGCCGTGCATGGCGGTGCGGGTGGCCGGCGGGATGGAGCGGTACACCGCGGTGGCGATCAGCGGGTGGACGAACTCCAGCGGGTCGAAGCCGGTGACGATACGGGCTTCGCGCAGCCGTGCCGTGCAATCGGCGGCCTCGGCGGGGCTCATTCCGGCGAGGGTGGCGGCGAGATCCTGCGAGATGTCCGTACCGAGGACCGCGGCGGCCCAGGCGAACCGGTTGGCGTTGGTGCCGAGCCGTTCGAGTCGGGCGACGAGGCCGCTGCCGCGGGCCGACGCGCCGAGTTCGCGCAGCAGCCCGGCCGACTCCTCCAGCGGCGCCAGTTCGCGGTCCTGCACCTTGGCGACAAGCTCGACCGCCTCGTAGGGGTTGCCCCCGGTGACGGCCCACACCTCGCGGCAGAACGGGGCGTCGGCGTGCTCGCCGAGGCCCGCGCGGACCAGTTCCGCGGTGGCGTCCGGGGTGAGGGCGCGCAGCGCCACCCGGACCTGGGAGGGGTGCGCGCCGCCCGTTCCGCTCTCCTTCTGCCGCGCTGCCAGCTCGTCCGGCCGGTGCGCCTGGACGACCAGGACGGGCAGTTCGTCGAGGCGGGCGGTGAACGAGGCGAGCCAGGCGAGGGATTCGCCGTCCGCCCAGTGCGCGTCGTCGATGATGAGCAGCGGCGGACGGTGGCTCAGCCGGGATGCGAGTTGGGAGACGACGAAGTCGAGGCCGTCGCGCACACCTTGCGGATCGGGCTGGGGACCGCTCGGTTCGGCGAGTCCGAGTGCGGGCGCGGCGATCTCGTACCAGGTCCCGAACAGGGTCCGCACCTCGTCGGGCGGGAATTGGTCGAAAGCGGGCTGCAGCAGTTGGCGTACGACATGGAACGGCACGGACGTGACCGTTTCGCCGCCGCGTGCGAACCAGACCGTGCAGCGGTCGGCGGCCATCGCCTGGATCTCGGCGAGCAGCGCTGTCTTGCCGATGCCTGCCTCGCCACTGAAGATCAGCAGCCCGCCGGCGGCCTGGGCGCCGCACAGGGCGTCCACGGCTTGTGCGGCAGCGGCGAGTTCCGGTTCGCGCTCGTACAGCGGCCGGGACTGCTTCATCCCTACCCTCCCCAAAGTGGTGCGGATGACTGTCGACACTAGTCGTGCGCGGGGGTCCACGGACAGTGGTTCTGACAGTTCGCCGCAGGTGCGGGGCACAATCGAGGGGTGAACGAGACTCGCAGGGACCGCGACTCCGAGGGCCGGGCGCGCAATGCGCGCCCCCGTGACGGGCTGGGACGCCCGCTGGCGTACGGGGCACCGGGAGTGGAGCGGCAGCCCGAGGGGGTGGTCCGTACCCCCGAGGAGACCTTGCGGGAGGCGCAACGGCTGCTGGACGCGGGAATGCCGTTCCATGCGCACGAGGTGTTCGAGGACGCGTGGAAGTCGGGCCCGGTGGCGGAACGGGAGTTGTGGCGGGGTCTTGCACAGCTGGCCGTGGGGCTGACGCATGCGGCACGGGGCAATACGACGGGCGGGGCCCGGCTGTTGCGGCGCGGCGCGGCGGCGCTCGCGGAGTCCGGGGCCGCCCGGCCTCACGGCATCGCAGTCGACGGGCTGATCGGCTGGGCGCGGGAGCTGGCGCAGCGGGTCGAAGCGGAGGAGGGCGGCGCGGCGCGGGCGCGGCCCGTCGACGCGGCCGTCGAGGCGCCGTGTCTGCGGCCCCGCGGCCGGTAGCGGCCCGGACGCCCGGGTCGGTGGGGCATGGGGCAGACTCGGTGCGGTGAGAAAGATCTATGTCATCGGTATAGGTGCGGGCGACCCCGACCATCTGACCCTCCAGGCCGTCAAGGCGCTGAACAGGACAGATGCGTTCTTCATCCTCGACAAGGGTGAGGAGAAGTCCGATCTGGCCGGGCTGCGGCGGGACATCCTCGATGCGCATGTGAAGAACTCCTCGTACCGGCTGGTCGAGGCACGGGATCCGGAGCGTGACCGCAGGACGTCGGACTACTCACCCGCGGTGGACGACTGGCGCAGGCGCCGCGCGGATCTGTACGAGCGGTTCATCGCGAAGGAGCTCGGCGAGGACGAGTGCGGGGCGTTCCTGGTGTGGGGCGATCCCGCGCTGTACGACTCCACGCTCGGCATCCTCGAAGAGATCCTCGATCGGGGATCGGTCGCCTTCGATCACGAGGTGGTCCCCGGGATCAGCAGTGTCTCAGCGCTGCTGGCCAAGCACCGGACGGGGCTGAACCGGGTCGCGCGGCCGGTGCAGATCACGACGGGTCGGCGGCTGGCCGAGGGCTGGCCCGAGGGGGTCGACGACGTGGTGGTGATGCTCGACGCACGGCAGGCGTTCACCCGCCATCTCGACCAGGACCTCTACATCTATTGGGGCGCGTACGTGGGGAGCGAGGACGAGATCCTGCTCTCCGGGCGCCTCGCCGAGGTGTCGGACCGGATCGAGGAGCTGCGGGCCGAGGCGCGCGCCCGCAAGGGCTGGATCATGGATACGTATCTGCTGCGTCGCGGCTGAATCAGCCTTCCCGGCACAGCAGTTGAAGCGCCGAAGCCACATCGTGAACGACGGGCACACCTTCGGGCGGTGGCGGGCGGCGGACCACAACCACGGGCAGACCGAGGTTCCTGGCCGCGGTGAGTTTCGCCGCGGTGGCGGGGCCCCCGCTGTCCTTGGTGACGAGGACGTCGATGGTGTGGTCGCGCAGCAGCGCTGTCTCGCCCCCGACGGTGTACGGGCCTCGGTCGAGGAGTACGCCGGTGTGGCGGGGCAGCGGCGGCTCGGGGGGCTCCACGGACCGTACGAGGAAATGGAGCGCGTCCGCGCCGGGGTCGGTGGCGAAGGCTGCCAGGCCCAGGCGGCCGGTGGTGAGGAAGATCCGGCGGCCCAGGGCGGGCAGTTGCGCGGCGGCGTGCGCGAGGTCGTCGGCCGGGTGCCAGTGGTCGCCGGGGCCTGCCGTCCAGCCGGGGCGGCGCAGTGCGAACAGCGGGGTGCCGGTGGCCTTCGCGGCCTCGGCGGCGTTGGCGCTGATGGTGTCGGCGAACGGGTGGGTGGCGTCGACGACGGTGTCCACGGCATGGGTACGCAGCCAGTCGGCGAGGCCCCGGGGGCCGCCGAAGCCACCGATGCGTACGTCGCCGGCGGGCATCCGGGGCCGGGCGACCCGGCCGGCCAGCGAGGTGGTGACGCGCGCCGTCGCATCGGCACCGGGCCCGGTGAGCCCGGTCAGCTCGGCGGCGAGCTGCCGGGCATCGGTCGTACCGCCGAGGATCAGGATGTGGCCGGGCATGCACCGAACCTACGTCACTTTCGCCGCCCGGCGCCCGAAGCGGTGAACAGGGCGGCCCGCAGCCATTACGATCCCGCGTCATGAGCACTTCTGACCAGGACCAGGCCGTGGACACCCCGATAGCCGTCCCGGATACCAATGCCGAGGCCGTGTCGGAGACGGTTCCGGAGGCGGCTCCCGAGGCCGTGTCGGAGACAGTTCCCGAGACCGAGGACCGTAGGCTCACGCCGCGTCAGGCGAGACGGCTGCGGATCGTTCTCTCGTCGGTCGGCATGGCGGCGATGGCGGTCGTTCTCGCGTTGCGGATCGCCAGCCGGTCCTCCGTGCTGGTGGTCGGGGTGTACGGACTCGCGCTGATCCTGTGCGGAATCGTGATCGAGCTCAGCAGGAACGGCCGTACTCGGCTCGGCAGTTGGATCCTGGCCGTCGGCCTGCCGGCGGCGATCGGCTCGGACTGGTTGCTGATTCCCTGACGTGCAGTCAGGTCACCGTGGTCCGCACGGCAGCACCGTGCGGATCGGCCCGGTCGAGCCGGCCGTCGAGCGGATGGAACGGACAGCCCGCCGGTACGGCGGGCAGCAGCCCCTGCCGGTGGAGCACAAGGCCGCCCTGGCGGACGACCAACCGCTCCGAGGACAGCCTCGCGGGGTACGCAGGGTGAAGCGGCCACGGAGCGGGAGGCCTCCGATGGCGGCGTCAACGACGGTATGTCCTGGGCCGGGGCGCCGGGCAGGTGGGCCGCCAGGTCTTTGGCCGTGCTGATCGTGCAGTGCGTGGCGTGGCTCTCGTACGTATCAGGCATGTTCCAGCAGGGTCTGCACGGCCGCACGGAATCCGGCGAGGCGTTCGGCCGCCTCGTCGGCGCCGATCCGGGGTTCGTATACGGCTGCGGGCTTCCATTCGGGTACGGCCTGCTGGAGCGGAAGCCGGGGGTCGAGGCCGAGGCGGGCTACGGCTCCGACGCCGAGTGCGGTGACATCGGGCAGCGCTGACACCTCGACGGGCCGTTGCAACAGATCGGCCTGGGTCTGCATGAGCAGTGCGGAACGGGTCAGGCCACCGTCGACGCGGAGCGAGGTCAGCGGGGACCCCAGGTCGGTCACGACGGCTTCGGTGAGTTCGACGACCTGCGCGGCGATGCCTTCGCACAGGGCGCGCACCAGGTGGCCCGCGGTGGTGTCGAGGCCGAGGCCGGTCACCGATCCGCGCAGATCGCCGCGCCACCAGGGGGCGGCGAGTCCGGCGAGTGCCGGTACGAAGGTCACACCTCCGGCGTCGGGAACGGTGGCGCCGACCGGGTCGAGGTCGGCCGCGCCGGAGATCACTCCGAGGCCGGTCAGCCAGTTGACGGCGGACGCGGCGGTGTAGACCTGTCCGTCGAGGCAGTAGCTCGTACGGCCGCCGAGCCGCCAGGCGACACAGCTGACCAGTCCGGTGGAGCCGCGGCGCGGGGCGGGCCCGGTCTGGGCGAGCAGGAAGGCGCCGGTTCCGTAGGTGCACTTGGCATTGCCCGGGTCCAGGGCGTTCTGGGCGAGCAGGGCGGCCTGCTGGTCGACGAGGAGTCCGGTCAGCGGAAGTTCACCACCGAACACGGTCGTCGTACCGACGGTCCCGTCGGAGTCGACGACGGCTGGGAGGCGTTCGTCGCCGAGGCCGAAGATGTCCAGGGCCTCGGGTGACCAGCGGACCCGGTCGAGGTCGAGCAGTTGGGTGCGGCCCGCGGTCGCCGCGTCCGTGACGAACGCACCGGTCAGCTGGTGGACGAGCCAGGAGTCACTGGTGGTGACGACACCCTCGCGGGTCAGCTCACGGCGGATCCAGGCCATCTTGGGTGCGGCGAAGTACGGATCGAGCGGAAGCCCGGTGAGGAGCTGCAACTCTTCTTCATGCGGGGTGAGTTCGGTGCACAGGGGAGCCGAGCGTCGGTCCTGCCAGACGATCGCGTCGGTAAGCGGCCTTCCTGTGTCCGGATCCCAGGCAAGCACCGTCTCGCCCTGGTTGGCGAGGCCGACGCCGGCCACGGGCTCACCCGCCTCGTGCAGCGCCTGGCGTCCGGCGTCGACGACCGATCCCAGCAGTTCGGCAGGGTCGACCTCGACCGCTCCCCCGGCGCCATGGCGCGGCCGCACCGGCGCCGAACCGGAACCGATCACACCACGCTCGGGGCAGACGACCAGAGCCTTGGTACCCGATGTGCCCTGGTCCACTGCGAGTACCGGGCCTGTCATCGACACTCCAGCTGTGCGGAAGCTCTGCGGCTTGAACGGAATCGTGATCATTGATCTACGAAGCCCAGACTGGTGCAGACCACCGCGTACGTCAAGGGATGACCCGAACGTGCGCCCGGAACAGCCCGGATGTCCGGTCAACGTCCTTACGAATGAGCTGACTTGAGTAAGATCCGCGAATCGGTCCGGAGTTCGGCGCAACTGGCCTTACACTCACCGCCGAGCAACAACCGGACGCTTTCGAGCAGTTCGTCTTTCAACAGCTGCTGCACCCCCCACGTCCTCGAGGATTGATGAGACCGACACCCCACCCCCAGCTCCGAGATCTCGACTCCCGGGCCCTGCGCTTCTGCACGGGTTCCATCCCAGCGCCGGGTTGCGTGACGTGCTGAGAAGATCTGCCCTCCATCGCATGCCGTCCCGCCGCACGGGGGCAGGGCGAGTCCATGGCCAACAGTGATTTTCGGCCGGTCTACCACCCGGCCGGCCATGACAACGACTTACGCGTCGCGTTACAGGATTTGCGCACCGGACGCTGGATTTCCATGCGGAATCTGCTGGAGAGTACGCCGGACTGGACCCTGTGGACCCAGCGCACGCAGGTACTCGGGGCGATTGCCGCCCGTTCGGATGCGGTGCAGGCCTGGCTGGCCGAGGAGCCGCGGAGTGTCGCCGCTGCGGTGATGCACGCACGGGTCGTCGTGGAGCGGGCCGTGCGCGCCCACCGCGAGGGCCATCACCGCGCACAGGAACTGTGGCAGGAAGCCTGGACAGCCTGCCGGATGGCCGCACACGCCTCGCCCGCGGACCCGGTGCCATGGGTGTGCCTGCTGGCCCTGTCCCAGCTGGACGAGCGGCAGCGACTGGAGGAGCACCGGCTGCATCCCCCGGGGCCGATGCTCTTTCCCGGCCCGTGGGGACTCCTGGCGGAGGCCGACAAGCGCGACCCGCACAACCGCGAGGCCTACCACCGGATGCTCCAGTTCGTGTACGCGCGAAAGGCCGGCGGAACCCTCTCGGAGGCGGTCAACTTCGTTCAGTGGGCGGCCTCTTCCGCCCCCGACGGATCCGCACTGCACGTACTCCCGCTGTACGTGCGGGTCGAGCGCTACCGCCGTGAGCACGGCCACGAGAAGGCCCTGGATCTCCACTGGGTCACCGAGGACGCCGAACGGGACGCGGCACGTGCCCTGGAGCTCTGGTTCCGTCGCACGGCCCCGATCTCCCACTCCCTGCCCGACCTCAACCACCTGGCCCACGCCCTGTGGGGAGCCCTCCAATTCGCAGACGCCACACCGGTTTTCCAGGAGCTCGGCCCCTATTTCACCTCGGTCCCCTGGGTGTACCGCACCCGTGATCCCCAGGCTCCCGGAGGCGCGGAGGAAGTCTTCCTGCGCGCCCGGAGCCGCTGTCTCGCTGTGTCACGCGGCCCCGGACGGGGGCCGCACGGCTGAGCCACGGCGCCACGGGGCCGCCCCGCCTCCCCGTCCCGAACCGACCGTTTTCCGCCCCTTCCTCACCACCGCTCATGGAGGTTTTCCCATGCCCATATCCACCCCGACCCAGAAGGGTGCGGAGACCGCCCCACCGATGGACGAGGAGCAGCGGCTGCGTGAACTCGGCTACCAGCCGGTGCTCGCCCGCCGCATGGGCGGCTTCGGCAATTTCGCCATCAGCTTCTCCGTCATCTCGATCCTGTCCGGCTGCATGACCCTGTACGGCTTCGGCATGTCGACCGGTGGCCCGGCGGTGATGCTCTGGGGCTGGGCCGGTGTCGGCCTTTTCGTGCTCTGCGTCGGCATGGCCCTCGCCGAGGTCACCAGCGCCTACCCGACCTCGGGAGCGTTGTACTACATGGCCGACCGGCTCGGCGGCCGCAAGTGGGGCTGGTACACCGGCTGGCTGAATCTGCTCGGGCTGCTCGGCGCGATCGCCGGTATCGACTACGGTGCCGCGCTGTTCACCGGTGCTCTGATGAATCTGCAGTGGGGATTCACCCCCACACCGGGCAAGACAATGATCATTTTTGTCTGCATTCTGCTGCTGCATGCCGTGCTGAATCTCTTTGGCGTCCGCCTCGTCAGCGTGCTCAACTCCATCAGTGTGTGGTGGCATCTCACCGGTGTCGCGGTCATCGTCGCCGTGCTGGCCATCGTGCCCTCGAACCACCAGTCGCCGTCATTCGTCTTCACCGAGTTCGTCAATGACACGGGCTGGCACAACCCGTTGTATGTGGCGGCGATCGGTCTGCTCCTCGCTCAATACACCTTCTGCGGCTACGACGCCTCCGCCCACCTGTCGGAGGAGACGTCGAACGCCTCGGTGACGGCCGCCAAGGGCATCGTCCGCGCGATCTGGGTCTCCTGGGTCGCAGGTTTCGTCCTGCTCGCCGGGCTGACCTTCGCGATCCAGGACTACGCGGGCGCCCAGAACAGCGCGACCGGAGTGCCTCCGGCCCAGATCCTGATCGACGCGCTGGGCACCTCCGGGGCCACGGCCATGCTGCTGATCGTGATCGCGGCGCAGCTGTTCTGCGGCAACGCCGAGGTCGCCGCCGCCAGCCGGATGGTGTTCGCGTTCAGCCGTGACAACGCGCTGCCGGGCTCTGCGCTGTGGCACAAGGTGAGCGCCCGCACCCAGACACCCGTCAACGCGGTGTGGTTGTCCGTCGTCGTCGCCGGAGTGCTGGCACTGCCGTCGCTGTACTCCGCCACCGCGTACGGTGCGGTGACCGCGATCAATGTCATCGGCATCACACCCGCCTATGCGATCCCGATCTTCCTGAAGCTGCGCTCCGGCGACCGGTTCGAGCGCGGGCCGTGGCATCTGGGCCGCTGGAGCAAGCCGATCGGCTGGATCGCCGTGGTGTGGGTCGCCATCGTGACCGTGCTGTTCCTGCTCCCGCAGTCGTCCCCGGTGACGGTCGACTCGATGAACTACGCGTCGATCGCGCTGGTCGCGGTGCTGGCTCTGGCCACCGTGTGGTGGTTCGTCGCGCGCCGTTCGTACAGCACTCCGTCGGCGTACGGGAACGCTCGTGAGCAGGCGGAGATCGAGGAAGGCATCGTCTGACCCGGCTTCGCCCAGGCATTGCCCTCGGCCCTCCCCCGTCGCAGCGAGCCGCGAACAGCAAGCGTCACGTGGCAAGCAGCGATCAGGGAGGGCCGAGGCATGTGTGCGGTGGCGGTGCACGAGGGGCCGCGCACCCCGCCCCCTTACCTGTCCGTCCGGATCACCACCACGAGCGTGCGCGGACCGTGCACGCCCTCCACCCGTTCCAGCTCGATGTCGGAGGTGGCCGAGGGACCGCTGATCAGCGTCGTCGGCCGCTCCGGCACCAGCCGGGCCACCGCCTCCGGCACCCCGACCTCGACCGTCGACAGATCGACGACACACACATGCAGATCGGGGACGAGGGACAGCGCCCGCCGCCCCTGGCCGGGCGAGCCGTCCAGGAAGATCGTGCCCGTCTCGGCGCAGCTGACGGCCGAGGCGGTGACGACGCCGTCCAATGCGTCGAGCCGGGGCGCCGGAATATCGGCGGAGTCCTGCTGGACCTCGCCGTCGTACGCACCGAGCCACGCCTCGTCGAGTCCGGCCGGCACACCGATCCGCTGGGCCCCGCGCTCCCGCAGTACTTCCGCGACGACCTGCGCCGTGCGGTCGCCGGTGCAGGTGTGCACGTGTGCCTTGTAGTCGACGAGCCTGTCGGTGAAGAGGACCAGGCGTTCGTCGTCGGGGAGGGTGCGGCCGGTGCGGTAGGCGCGCGAGACAGTGGTCTCCGGGGCCGGGGCGAGGGCCAGGGCGTCCCTGATCCTGCCCAGCACCGTTTCGCGGGCGGTCGTCACTTCTCCTCCTCCTTCTTCTTCCGGTTGTTCTCGTACTCGTCGGCGGCAGCCCGCATCGTCGCGGCGCCTTCGGCCGATGCCAGCCAGGAGCGGAAGGACTGCTTCGGCGGGGCGTCCGTGTCGCGGCTGGCGCTCCAGCCGTTGAACGGCCGCGGCAGATGCGAGATCTTCCCGTCCCGCCCTGCGATGACACGGCCGATCGCCGCACCCTTCTGCGCGGCCGTGAACACCTTCGGCCGCTTCATCACTCCGGCCGCCGCCTTCATGGCCAGCTTCTCCGCCGTCGTACCGGACTGCTCGGTGTGCTGGTGGCGCAGCTCGACCAGCAGCGACGGAATGTCGATCTTGACCGGGCAGGCGTCGAAGCAGGCGCCGCAGAGGCTGGAGGCGTACGGCAGCGAGCTGTTGGGGTCATCCTTGGCCGCGTGCATCCCGGCGAGCTGCGGGGTGAGGACCGCGCCGATCGGTCCGGGATACGTCGATCCGTACGCATGGCCCCCGGCCCGTTCGTAGACCGGGCAAACATTGAGACAGGCCGAACAACGGATGCAGTTGAGCGCCTCACGGCCGTTCCGGTCCGCGAGCGCCGCGGTGCGCCCGTTGTCGAGCAGGACCAGATGGAAGTCCTGCGGCCCGTCGCCGGGTGTCACCCCGGTCCACATCGAGGTGTACGGGTTCATCCGCTCGCCGGTGGACGAGCGCGGCAGCAACTGCAGGAACACTTCGAGGTCCTGGTAGCGCGGCAGCACCTTCTCGATGCCCATGACGGTGATCAGGGTGTCGGGCAGAGTCAGGCACATGCGGCCGTTGCCCTCGGACTCGACGACGGAGAGGGTGCCGCTCTCGGCGATACCGAAGTTGGCGCCGGAGACCGCCACCTTGGTCGTCATGAACTTCTCGCGCAGGTACGCGCGGGCCGCGGCGGCGAGATGCGCGGGTACGTTGTCGAGGCCCGGGTCGATGCCCGGGATCTCCTTGAGGAAGATCTGCCGGATCTCGTCGCGGTTGCGGTGGATCGCGGGCACCAGGATGTGTGACGGCTTGTCGTGTGCGAGCTGGACGATCAGTTCGGCGAGGTCCGTCTCGTACGGGGTGATGCCGACCGATTCGAGGTGCTCGTTGAGGCCGATCTCCTGGGTGGCCATCGACTTGACCTTGATGACGTCGCTACTGCCCGTCGCCTTGATCAGCCGGGTGACGATCTCGTTGGCCTCGACTCCGTCGCGCGCCCAGTGAACGGTGCCGCCGCGCTCGGTGACCTCGCGCTCCAATTGCTCCAGGAGTTCGGGGAGCCGGTTCATGGTGTCGGTCTTGATGGCCGAACCGGCGTCGCGCAGCTCTTCCCAGTCGGGCAGTTCGCCGGTGACGTTCAGGCGTTTGGCGCGGATCGTGTGGGTGGCCCTGCCGAGGTTGCGGCGCAATTGTTCGTTGCGCAGCTCGTCGTGGGCGGCCTCGGGAAACTTCCGGTCGCCGCGCAGATTACCCGTTCCGTACGGGGACCGGGGCGGGGTCGCGGGCATGCCGAGGAAGGTGCTGCTCATCGGACGACCTCCGTCGGAACGTACGGCGAGGTGCGGGTGGAGGAGAGGATCTGCGCGAGGTGCAGGGTGCGGGTGCCCGACTTGATGCGGGAGAGCCCACCGCCGATGTGCATGAGGCAGGACGAGTCGCCCGCGGTGCAGACGTCGGCTCCGGTGCTGGCGATGTTGCGCATCTTGTCCTGGAGCATGGCCGTCGACGTCTCGGCGTTCTTGACGGCGAAGGTGCCACCGAATCCGCAGCAGGAGTCGGCCTCGGGGAGTTCGACGAGATCGATGGAGTCGACGGCGCGGAGCAGCTTCAGAGGCTTCTCGCCGACCCGAAGCATGCGCAGGGAGTGACAGGTGGGGTGGTACGTCACCCGGTGCGGGAAGTACGCACCGACGTGGGTGACGTCCAGGACGTCGACGAGGAGCTCCGACAGCTCATATGTCTTGGCCTTGACGGTGGCGACACCCGCGCGCAGCGCAGCGTCCCCGTACCGCTCGGCGACGATCTCGTGCTGATGACGGACCGAGCCCGCACACGATCCGGACGGCATGACGACGGCGTCGATCGACGCGTCACCGAACTGCTCGGCGAAATTACGCACCAGGGGCACAGGTTCGCGCTGGTATCCGGTGTTGACGTGCATCTGACCGCAGCAGGTCTGTCCCGGCGGGAACACCACGTCATGGCCCAGGCGGGCGAGCAGAACGGCGGTCGATTTCACCGCCTCGGGGAAGAGCGTGTCTCCCAGACAGGTGGCGAAGAGTCCGATGCGCATGGGTCTCTCCGATCGTTTCTGCAATTTTTATGGTCTGACCATACTAGCCTCGGTCCGAAACGTTGAGGCTGCGGCACACCCGGAGTGGTGCGCACGAAATGGTGCGCACGGAGCAACATGGGCGGAGTGGCAGACGCGGACGACACGCGCGGGGCGGATGACGATCATGCCCCTGACAAAGACTCAGGCAGTGCGCTGCCGCGCTCAACGCCCTTATGGCCGTTCGGCGTTCTCGTCGACCAGCGTGCCGTGGAGGCTGCGGATGTGCTGCTCGACCAGGTCGGCGGCCTTCGCGCCCTCACCCGCGCGCATCAGCCGCAGGAGTTCGGTGTGCTCCGCGTTGAGCGCGGCGGCGGTGGCCGGCCAGTCCTCGACCTCCTCCAGGGCGCGCAGGATCAGCGGGCGCACCGACTCGCGTACGGCGGAGGTGAGCGTGGAGGTCAGTTCATTGCCGGAGCTGCGGGCGATATGCACATGGAACCGGGTGTCCAGGTCGTTGAACTCGGGCACCTCGACACCCGCCTCCCCCATCCGTACGACAAGGGCCTCCGCCTCATCGAGATCCTCGACCGAGGCATGCCGCGCGGCCGCCTCGAAGCTGGACCTCTCCAGCACGACGCGCGCCGCCAGGACGTCCTGGAGGCTGTAGCTACCGAGGGCGAAGTGCAGGCGCAGCAGTCGGCCGAGAGCATCGTCCGGGTTGCGCACGATCCGCGCCCCGGCGTCCGGCCCCCTGCCCGGCTGGGCGACCAGCACACCGATGGTCTCCAGCACCCTGAGCGCCTCACGCAGCGCCGACCGGCTGACCCCGAGAACCGGCGCGAGCTCGCGCTCGGGCGGCAGCCGGTCGCCGGCCCTGAGCTCGCCGGCGAACACCCGCTGCTCAATGCTCTGGAGCACGAGTTCATGCGTACGGGACTGCCGTACGGGTTGCCATTCGACGGGCATCCGTCACCCCCTGCCTCGGCCGGAATCGTCCGGTTGCCGTCGTGTCTGCTGCCCGATCTCCAACTATGTCACACATCACGTATGGTCGGACCAAAGACTCTGCGGCGCGGGACTCGTCGCCGCCGCCTGCCCACCGGGGGCTGCCTGTGTGGGTCGGTGTGGCCGAGGTCGACATCGAAGACGGCCATGGTCCGGGGCGCGTACTCGCTCAACGCCCGCAGCCCGTCGACGAAGAGCGTCCCGAGCATCTATGGCTGGCCGCCCGCACCGATCCCGGTCTCAAGGCGTTCCTGCTGCCCTCGGAACGGAAGGTGGGCGCCGCTCAGCGCGCTGTGATCGCATCTTCGGACCGGACGTCGCGGCAATGAGGATTTCGCCACGCTCCGCGAATCGTTGCTGGTCCTGCACCGGGGGCCGGCACTGATCAGCGCGCTGCGCGAGGATCCTGCGTTCGAGGACGAGTTGCTGCGGCTATGGGTGGAACGCTTCCTCGCCTGATTCAGGCGATTCACCCGGTTGGCCTGATCCACCTGATCCAGTGGACTCATCTGATCCGGTGGATTCATCTGATTCTCACGCAATCGTTCTACGGTGGGCCGCGTGACCCAGACGAGCCCGCCCGGCTGGCATCCAGACCCCGGGTATACAGGAATTGGCCCCGTTCACGAACGCTGGTGGGACGGCAACCAGTGGACCGACCATCTCCGCGTGCCGCCCGCGACGGTCCGGCGCCGCCGCATGCGTATCGGCATCGGCATCACCGCCGGGGCAGTGGTGCTCGCCACCATCGGGGGCGGCCTGTTCCTGCTGTCGGACGATTCCGGCGATGCGCAGGAGAACGCGGCCTCGAGCCCGTCCACCGCGCCTCCCGGTGCACCCGATGGCGATGGGCACGGGGGCGGCGGCGACAGCCGGGCGCCCGAGCAGCAACTGCCGCAGATCGAGGACGGCTACGCCACGGACCTGGCCAGCGGCATCAGTCTCCCGGTGCCCGACGGCTGGACGGGCACGTCGGGGATCACCGGCGCAGAAGTGACCACGGGTGAATACGCCTGCCCCGGCAACACGTCCGAACAGTGCGTGCGCGGCGGAGTGTCCTCCATGCCGGCGGAGGCCCTGAAGCTCGACACCACCACGGCGAAGGCCACGGCGACGAAGGACATCTCCGCCAACGCCACGGAATCGTACGGCGAGGAGGTCTACGGGGGCATCACCTCGCATGAGGAGCTCAAGTCCGAGCCGGTCACCGTGGCCGGCGAGCAGGGCTATCTGGTGCGTTGGAAAGTGGTGACGAAGAGCGGCGACGACGGGTACGTCCAGTCGCTGGCCTTCCCGTCCCCCCGCTCCGAGGACAGGCTCGTCGTCGTCCGTTCCGGCTTCGACATCAGCGCCATGGCGCCGGAACTCTCCGTCATGGACGACATCACCAAGGGCATCAAAGCCGACTCGGGGGCGGGCTCCGGCCCCGGCACCACCGCGTAGGAGCGTGGCGGGCGATCACGCCGACGGGCCGGGAGTCGTACACCAGGTGTGAGTACGAAAGGACGACCGAGCTGAGTACGTCGTCCGATTCGCCAACAGGCCGTGGCTGATCGAATGACCACCATGGCTCCTGACGCACCGCACCGCCCCCGCATGCAGCACGTCACCACCGCCGGTACGGCCCTGGCCGTGACTCTGACCCCGCTGGTGATCGGCGTGCTGCTGGCCAAGACCATGGCAATGGATCCGATGACGCCGGTCAACGCGCTGGTCACCAGGGGTGGGCAGCCCGTACCCGTCTCACCCACGCAATGGCGCAGATGCGGCAGGCAGGCGCTCCGCAGATGGAAGGGCTCGCTGAACGCCTGCAAGCGTCCGGGCGCGCTTGTGCAGCGGTACCCCGCGGTACGTCGTCCGCGGCGGTCCGGGGTGCTGCTGCGCGAGCGCTGAGAGAGTAACGGGCGACTTCCCGGGCAGACCCGGAAGGTCAGGCCCGTCGGCAGTGCAGGAACAACTGGGGCTCGGCCACCGCTCCTTCGTAAGCCGGGGTGAACAGACTGGCCCGCTCCCACAGGATCGTGAACCCGGCCCCGGCGACCAGCTCGGTGAACGCGTCGGCGCCGAAGCTGGTCGCCTGCACTTTCTGTCCCATGAAGACGACGCTGACGTCCTCGACGTCCAGCGGCACCGTCGCGACGACCAGGTGCCCTCCGGGAACCAGCAGTCGCCCCAGCTTCCGTAGGAGTCGCAACTGGTCGTCGCGGGACATCTGAAGCAACGAGAAGTACACGCAGACCGCATCGAAACTCCCTTCATCCAGGGGAAGTTCACGAATATCTGCGCACTCGAAGGAAGCACCTGGCACTTGCCGGGCCGCCAGATCCACCATGCCGGGCGAGACATCGACACCCAGCACGTCATGACCCGCATCGGCCAGAGTCTGCGCGGTCGGCCGACCCGTTCCGCTGCCCACGTCCAGGACCCTGCTGTGCGGAGCGATGTGCTCCAACAGCCGCCGGAGCGAGGCGTGGTGGGTGGCCGACTCGGCGAACGCCCGCTCGTACTCGGCGCCCAGAGCATCGAAGACCTTTGCGGCCGGGAGACCATGCTCTTCGTCCATCGATGTAAGTCCCTTCCCTTGACCGACGGTTCCTCGGGATCGTTTCATCCTTCACAGCGCCCTTCAACGCTCATGACCGGCACGGCGCATGAGCGTTGAAGGAGTCCGGCGGACCGGTGATCACGGCAACAGCCACAGCCACAGGATCTGGGCAGTCCCCATCCGCGCACCCCCTCATTCCCCGGAAAACCCGGTGCCCTGCCCGCACCGGGTTCACTACACTCGCCACGAACCGCACGCTGCAACAACATCGCAGCGCGCACCGTGACCAGTGAGGGGAGACCAGCTATGCGATACCGCACCGCTGTCGTCGTCCCCCAGTCACGGTACGAGGTGATCCTGGTGTCTACGTGCGCCCGGTGCCTGCTGCGCGGCCGGCGCCGGATGTCCGTGACGAGCAACTGACCCCTGCCTGAGTGGTGTTGAGCCGCCTCGGCTGCTGCGTACCGATGCGTTGCGCCGCATCAGGGGTTTCTGTGTGGCCTGACCGCAGGCCGGTTCGTCCGGGAATCGCGCAGCCCCGATTTGGATCACCCCGAAAGGCCATGGGCCGTGCGTACCGACCTGCACCGTCATCTCACCAGTCCGCTGACCGGCGTTCGCAATCTGGGCATCCTCGCCCATGTCGACGCCGGAAAGACCACCGTCACCGAACGGATCCTCTACCTCACCGGCACCACCCACAAGCGGGGCGAGGTCCATGACGGGACGACCGTCACCGACTTCGATCCCCAGGAACGCGATCGCGGGATCACCATCTTCGCCGCCGCGGTGAGTTGCGCCTGGGGCGGTCACCGGATCAATCTGATCGACACGCCGGGCCACGTCGACTTCTCCGACGAGGTGGAGCGCTCGCTACGGGTGCTCGACGGCGCGATCGCGGTGTTCGACGCCGTCGCGGGGGTCGAACCGCAGAGCGAGTCGGTGTGGCGGCAGGCCGATCGGCACGGGGTGCCGCGGATCGCCTTCGTCAACAAGCTGGACCGTGCCGGTGCCGACCTCGACACGGCGGTCGCCTCGATAAGGGAGCGGCTGCACACGGTCCCGCTGGTGGTGCAGCTGCCGGTCGGAAAGGAGGACGGGTTCACCGGAGTGGTGGATCTGCTGCGGATGCGGTCGCTGGTCTGGGCCGACGGCCGCGGCACATACGAAGAGGGGCAGGTGCCGGACGACCTGCGAGAAGAGGCGCTCCGGCGGCGCCGGCTGCTCGAGGAGGCGGTGGCGGAACTCCATCCGGCCGCCCTGGAGGAGTTCTGCGCGGAGTCGACGGTCTCCGCACCGACTCTGGCCGCCGCGCTGCGCGACCTGACCCGTACCGGTGAGGGCGTGGTGGTGTTGTGCGGTTCGGCTTACCGCAACCGTGGGATCGAGCCTCTGCTGGAGGCCGTTGTGGACTATCTGCCCTCGCCGTTGGATGTGCCGGCGGTGCGCGGCACCCTGGACGGCGCGATGCAGGAGCGGGCCGCCGATCCGGCGGCGCCGTTCGCCGCGCTGGTGTTCAAGGTGAACTCGGCCGCCACGGGGCGGCTGACCTACCTGCGTGTGTATTCGGGAACGATCCGGAAGGGGGACGCGGTGTTGGATGTGGGCGCGCGGCGCAACGAGCGGATTGGCCGGATCCTGCGGGTACAGGCCGGTCAGCACTCGGATGTGGAACGGGCGGTGGCCGGGGACATCGTCGCGGTGATCGGGCTGAAAGCCGCCCGCGCCGGGGCCACCCTGTGCACACCTGCGGCGCCGTTGGTTCTCGAACCGCCTTGTGTGGCCGATCCGGTCGTGTCCGTGGCGGTCGAGGCCCGCAGGAGCATCGACACCGACCGGTTGGCGTCGGCGCTGGCGCGGCTGGTCGAGGAGGATCCCTCGCTGACTGTCCGGACCGACCCCGAGACCGGTCAGACGGTCCTGTCGGGAATGGGGGAACTGCATCTGGAGGTCGCGGTGGAGAAGATCCGTCGTGCTCACGGGCTGGCCGTCGGCGTCGGCCGGCCGCAAGTGGCCTATCGGGAGACGGTCGTCCGCGGAGTGTCCGCATTGGTGTACCGACACGTCAAGCAGGACGGAGGCGCGGGACAGTTCGCTCATGTCGTCCTCGACGCGCAGCCGCTGGAGGCCGACGGTGACAACGACAGCGGCAACTCGGTGGACTTTGTGTTCCGTTCGACCGTGGTCGGTGGACGGGTGCCGCAGGAGTACATCCGGGCAGTGGAGGCCGGCTGCCGGGATGCCCTGGCCGAGGGCCCCCTCGGCGGTCACCCGGTGACCGGACTGCGGGTCACGCTGACCGACGGGGCGACCCATTCCAAGGACTCCTCGGAGATGGCGTTCCGGACGGCCGGGAGGCTCGCTCTTCGGGAGGCGCTGCGCAACAGCGTGATGGTGCTGCTGGAGCCGGTGGTGGAGGTAACGGTCACCGTGCCCGATGACGCCGTGGGCGGGGTGCTAGGCGACCTGGCGGCACGGCGCGGCCGGGTCTCGGGCTCGACCGCGCGGGCGGGCACGGCGGTAGTCACCGCGATTGTGCCGCTGGCGGAGTTGTTCGGCTATGCGACCCGGCTGCGCAGCCGGACCCAGGGCCGGGGAACCTTCACCACCCGGGCCACCGGCTACGCCCCCGCGCCGGCCGCGGTGCCCCACGGGACGCCGGCCCGGTAGAACCCGGGGACGGCCCCGCCTGTACGCAGGCGGGGCCGTCCGAAGCGCGAGGTCAGTTGTAGCCGAAGCCCCTGGGAAGCGGTGCCGGCAGGAACAGCCGGGGCGGTGTCCGTCGGCGCCTGGTAGCCCGACGGGTTGAGGTGCGGATGGTCACAGCCGACCGAGACATGGACGGTCTGCCGGATCGTGGTGTCCGTCAGCACGGAGTCGTCCAGGGTGAACGGCGCCGGGCGGCCGGCGGGGCGAACCCAACCGGCCCTCAGCAGCCCCAACTGGCCTTATCCAGCCCTCAGAAGCGTCCCAGAGGCCGTATCGACTTCCGTCGACACGGCCTCTGGGACGTGTGATCCGCAACCAGTCACCGAACAGCAGGATCTGACGCGCAATCAGCCCTTCAGCCCTCAGGCCATCAACTGCCAGGACACACGGGATCGGACAGTCCGCCGAGATCAGACCACCGGAACCGGATAGGTCGGGTACTCGACCCCGGATACGTGCTGGACGACGCGGATGACCTGGCAGGAGTAGCCGAACTCGTTGTCGTACCACAGGTAGAGGATCGCGTTGTCGCCGTCGACCTTGGTGGCGCCCGCGTCGACGATCGAGGCGTGGCGCGAGCCGATGAAGTCGCTCGAAACCGCGTCGGGGGCGGTGGTGAAGTCGATCTGGCGCTTGAGCGGCGAGGTGAGCGACACGTTGCGGAGGTAGTCGAGGACTTCCTCGCGGGTGGTCTCGCGCCCGAGCCGCAGGCTGAGGATCGCGATCGACACGTCCGGCACCGGCACACGGATCGAGCTGCCGGTGATCGGCGCCTTGAGGTCGGGAAGCGCCTTGGCGACGGCGGAGGCGGCACCGGTTTCGGTGATGACCATGTTGAGCGGCGCCGAGCGGCCGCGGCGGTCGGAGTTGTGGTAGTTGTCCAGCAGGTTCTGGTCATTGGTGAACGAGTGGACGGTCTCCACGTGACCGCGCAGGACGCCGAACTCGTCGGCCATCGCCTTCAGCGGCGGGACGATCGCGTTGGTGGTGCAGGACGCGCAGGACAGGACCTGCTCGTCCTGCTTGATCGTTTCGTGGTTGACGCCGTGGACGATGTTGGGGACGTCGCCCTTGCCCGGCGCGGTCAGGACGACCTTGCCGATGCCGGGGCGCAGGTGCTTCGACAGGCCCGCACGGTCACGCCACTTGCCGGTGTTGTCGATGAGGATGGCGTCCTTGATGCCGTACGCCGTGTAGTCGACCTCCGCCGGGTCGTTGGCATAGATCACCTTGATCTCGTTGCCGTTGGCGATGATCGTGCTGTCCGCCTCGTCGACGGTGATCGTGCCCTGGAACTGACCGTGGATGGAGTCGCGGCGCAACAGCGAGGCGCGCTTGACGATGTCCTGGTCGCCGCCCTGGCGGACGACGATGGCACGCAGTCGCAGGCCGTTGCCGGAGCCGGCCTTCTCGATGAGCAGGCGGGCGACGAGGCGGCCGATGCGGCCGAACCCGTAGAGGACGACATCGCGGGGCTCGCGGCACTCGATCTTGTTGGCACCCGTGGCCCCGGCGACGCCCTCGGCAGTGAATTCCTCCACCGAGAGACCGCGGTCGTCGGTCTTGTACGTCGCGGCGAGCATGCCGATGTCGATCTGGGAAGGGCCGAGATCCAGCGTGGCGAGAGCCTGCAGGAACGGCAGCGTCTCGGTGACCGAGAGTTCCTCACCGTCGATCTGCCGGGCGAATCGGTGGGTCTTGAGGATGCTGACCACCGACTTGTTCACCAAGGAGCGGCTGTGGAGCAGGATCGTGACGTCCCGCTCCCGGTGCAGCTTCCCGATGATCGGGATCATCGACTCCGCGATCTCCTCGCGGTTCTTCCAGTTGGTGAACGAGTCGTCATTGACAGTCACAGGTTTATCTTTCGAGCTAGGCGGCGCTCATATGCTAACCCCTCGCCATTCTGATCATTCAAGCGGTACCGCTTGAACGGGATGCCACGCTCGGGGCCCATGGCCACACCAGGCCACGGAATCGGCCGCCGCGAAGCCGGACCGGCCTCCGCCGGGCAAGTCCGGCGAGAGCCGGACACGCCGCCGGAGCAGGGTGAGCGGCCGCGTGACAGCTCGAGCGGAACCCCCTCACCGATGCGTGAGGCATGAGTGGCGCGATAGACGACGAGATGCCGATCACGCGACAAAGGCGCGATCATCAGTCATCCGGACACACGAAAGGCCGTCCTCTCATGGATGAGAGAACGGCCTCCGACCTGCGAAAAGCACAGTCGGGACGACAGGATTTGAACCTGCGACCCCTTGACCCCCAGTCAAGTGCGCTACCAAGCTGCGCCACGTCCCGATGCCCGCCTGACCTGGGGTTTCCCCCTGGCCGAACGCGCATGAGAACAATACCGCACTTGGACGGGTGGTCACGAACGCCTATGTCGGCTTGACCTCAACCAAGCTTGATGTTCAAGGCTGAGTCAATGACGAACACGACTGCTGCGACCACGGGCGACCACCACGACATGAACAGGCTGATGAGCCTGATGACGGGGGACGAGAAGCACGGCCCCGCCGCGACCTCCACGCTGGACGCACTATGGGTGCTGTACGACCGGGTGCTTCGGGTGACGCCCGACGCCGTCGACGCACCCGGCCGTGACCGGTTCCTGCTGTCCAAGGGGCATGGACCGATGGCGTACTACGCCGTCCTGGCCGCGCACGGCTTCTTCGACGAGAAGCTGCTGTCGGGATTCGGAACGTACGACTCGCCGCTCGGGCACCATCCGGACCGCACGCTGGTGCCGGGGGTCGAGATCGGCAGCGGATCCCTGGGGCACGGGCTGCCGCTGGCCGTGGGCAGCGTGCTCGGCCTGCGGGCGCAGGGGCTGACCGACCCGAGGGTGTGGGTGCTGATCGGGGACGCCGAGCTGGACGAGGGCAGCAATCACGAGGCGCTCGCGTACGCGGGCCCTGCCGGGCTGGAACAGCTGCACACCGTGGTGATCGACAACGCGTCGGCGTCCTACGGCCGGCCCGGCGGGATCTCGGCCCGGTTCCAGGCCGCGGGCTGGTCGGTCGACGCCGTCGACGGACGGGACCACCAGGCGTTGTACGCGGCCTTCACGGCGCCGCATCCCGGGCTGCCGCGGGCCGTGGTCGCGCGCGTCGCCCCCAAGAGCTGAATGCACCCGGCGACGGCCGAAGACGCAGAGACAACGAGACCGGAAAGGGACACTTCACATGGACACCATGCGTGACCGCTTCATCTCGACCACGTCGCAGCTGCTGGACGAGGACCCCCGCATCGCGCTGGTGCTGGCCGATATCAGCCGGGACGGCTTCGACCGGGCGGAGCAGGCCCATCCGGACCGGGTGATCAATGTGGGAATCAGGGAACAGCTGCTGATCGGGGCGGGCGCCGGAATGGCGCTCACCGGTCTGCGGCCTATCGTGCACACCTTCGCCAGCTTTCTGGTGGAGCGGCCATTCGAGCAGGTCAAGCTTGACTTCGGCCACCAGGGAGTGGGCGGGGTGCTGGTGAGCGCCGGAGGCTCGTTTGACTGGCCTGCCGGCGGCTTCACCCATATGTCGCCGGGCGATGTCGCCCTCATGGACACCCTCGACGGTTGGACGATTCACGTGCCGGGCCACCCCGACGAGGCCGAGGAGCTGCTGCGGCAGGCCGCGGCCGGGGACGACCGGGTGTACGTGCGGCTGTCGATGCAGTCCAATGACCGGGCCCGGCAGATCGGTGCGAGGACCGGGTTCACCGCGGTGCGGGAAGGGAAGGGCGGGGTCGTGATCGCGGTCGGACCGATGCTGGACAACGTCCTCGCAGCGACCGAGGGCCTCGATGTGAGCGTGCTGTACGCGACGACCGTCCGCCCGTTCGACTGGGCCGGGCTGCGGCGGGCGGCCGGTGGCCAGGGGTCCGCCGATGTGGTGATCGTCGAGCCGTATCTGGCGGGCACCTCCACGACTGCGGCCAATGACGCGCTGGCGGAGCTGCCACACCGGGTGCTGGGCCTCGGGGTGGGCCGGGCCGAGCTGCGCAAGTACGGCGAGATGGACGAGCACCTCGCCGCCCACGGTCTGGATCCGCAGGGTCTGCGGGAGCGGATCGGCGCGTTCCTCGGCCGATGACCGGCACGGGATCCCTGCGTCCGGGAGCGGCCCCCTCCCCCGGACGACGCCGGGAGCATCGCTCATCGCCCACGCGGTACGGCCCGGCAAGCTCGGCCCTGTCCTCGTCCACCCCCGGTAGCCGCCGCTACCTGCACGGAAGACGTGACGAGGGAGCCCCAGGTCTCCCCGGGCCTCCGGGCACGGACCGAGGTCGGCGAAGGGCTCCAGGCCGCCGAGCCACTCCTCTGTAGACCGGAGGCGGTCCGAGAAGGGTGACGGCCCCGCCATCGGATCGGTGGCGAGGCCGTCATCTGCCAGTGCGAGCCGGGCCGGGGCCCGGCCCGCACGAGCGTTGGATCAGGTGCAGGTGTGGTCGGGTTTGAGAGAGAAGTCGGCCGTGGTTGCCTTGCGTGGCACAATCTCGACCGACACGGTCTGCAACGCCCAGCCGTCCTTGGACGCGGTCACCGTGAGCGGGTTGTTTCTGACGTCGAGCCAGAGCGAGTAATGACCGTTCTGGTCGGTCTTCAACGTGTAGCTCGCCGTCTTCTTCGAGGTGATCTGCACGCTTGCTCCGGCCAGTGGCGTCGGCGTGCCGGTGCAGTCGGTTCCGGTGACCGTCCCGGTGATCTTTCCCCAGGTCTTGGGCGGGTTCACCACGAACGTCACCGGCACCGGCGCGATCCCGTGCGGGGTCTTCGCGCTGATCATGAGCTGCGCGGTGAACGTGCCGGGCTGTGTGATCCCGGCGATGTTCGCGTTGAAGTTCACGGTGACGTCAACGCTCTCGCCCGGCTGAAGCGTCACGTCGGTCTTGTTCTCTGACAGCCAGGGGACATCGGTGGTGTCAGCGCACTGGTCGAAGCCGGGCAGCAGCTCCGAGGTCGTAAAGGCGACGAAGCTTCCGGTACTACCTCCGATCTTGTAGAAGCCGCAGGCGGAGCCACCACGGTAGAGAGTGCGGCTGGAGTTGGGCAGCGCGGTCCAGGTGTTGGAACCCGGGTCGTAGGCGGAGCCCTTGTTGGTGAGCGTCCCGGAGCCGTTGGTCACGCCGCCGGACACGAGGAGCTTGCCGTTTACCGCTGAGTAACCCATCCCCCACAGGTCGATCGGCAGATCGGCGACGGGAATCCAACTGTCGGACGCCGGGTCGTAGCTGTAGGCGTGCTTGGTGGTGGCACTTCCCGACAACCCGCCCGCGCAGTACAGCTTGTTCGCGATGGCGCCGCAGCCGAGCCAGGAAATCGACTCCGGGTAGGCCTTGCTCGAACTCCAGGAGTTCGTGGCCGGGTCGTACACCTGCACGTCCGTCGTGCCACAGGCGGACGCGCAGCCGCCGACGATGTAGATCTTGCTGCCCAGCACGGTCACGGCGGCGCCGGCGTGCGGCTTCGGGTTGTCGGCGCCGGTGGACCAGGCGCCGGTCAGCGGGTCGTAGATCTCGGTCTTGGCCGCCGGATTCCCGTTCGCGTCCCAGCCGCCGAAGACGTAGAGCTTGCCGCCGTAGGCGGCCGCCTGCGGCGCTTCCCGGGCGACGCTCAGGTTCGGCAGGGCACTCCACCCCTGGGCGCCTGGGGAGTAGACGTATGCCTTGCTGAGGACATGCGTGCCGTCGACTCCGCCGACTGAGTAGACCTTGCCGTCGATGGTCGCCACAGCGTTGTCCATGATCGGGATGGGGTAGTCGGGCACCGTCGTCCACGGTGCCTCGTACGGCGTCGCCGAGGGCTTGGCGGTCGCCGTCTGCGTGATCTTGCCGGGCCGGAGCCGCAGAGGGCTGTAGTTTCCCTTCACCTCCTGCAGCGGAGCGCCCTGCTGCGCCGCGGCGGGCTGGTGGACGCCCGGCAGCTCATCGATCTTGGCGGTCACCGGGGCTGTTCCGGTGTTCTTCAAGGTCAGGGTGGAGCTGCCCTGGCCCTTCCAGGCGACCGTCTTGCTGAGCTTGGCCGGGCTGACCGCGATCCGGGGTGCGGGCAGGGCGAACGTGCCGTCAGTTGCCTGGTTCGGGGCCACGTTGACGGTGATGTCCTGTGCGACGTAGTAGTTCCCCACCGTGGCGGAGAACTTGTGCTCCCCGGTGAGCGAGGAGAACATCCAGTAGAAGCCGTCGCCCAGCTTCGGGTCGTTCGGCGTCGCCGCCGAGGTCGTCTTCTCCGCGGGCTTGTCGGCCGAGGTCACCGAGGCGCCGTTGATCCCGGCCCCGGTGTTCTTGTCGGTCACCCGGCCGACAACCATGCCGCCCGGTGCCGGGTCACAGGTGCGGTCGCCGAGGAAGACGTCGTCGACCTGCCACCACCACCCCCACTTGGCGGTGAGGTGGAACCGTACCTGGACGTTGGCCTTGCCGGCAGCCTGGGACAGGTCCACTACCTCGGTCCGCGGCCCCCGGGCGCTGTCCTTGGTGTGGTGCCAGGCGTTGGTCCACGTCTGGCCGCCGTCGACGCTGAGATCGACGTCCCCGGTCTGGCCGAACGAGAAGCCGTAGTAGTCGGTGCGGAAGATCAGGGAAGGGTGGGTTCGCTGACTGAAGTCCATAACCGGGCTGATCAGCGACGTGTCCTGGGTGTTTCCGTAACCGTAGTTGCTGCTGTCGACGATGGCGAAGCCGCCGGACCCGCCGGTCTTGTTGCCGCGCCTGCGGGGATCGTTGAACACCCAGGTCTGGCCGTTGCCGACCTTGTCATCGACGGTCCAGCCCGCTGGCGTGGTGAAGCCGTTGAACGACTCGGTGGTACCGGCGTAGCGGTAGCCGTATCCGGCCGCGCTGCAGGTCATCGGGTCGACCGATGCATTGACGTCATGCGTCACATCCGCCGAACCCACCTGCACATCCTGAGAGTCCCGCTGGTAGCCCGGATACAACGGGTCGACCTGCAGAGTGTAGGTGTTCCCGGCGGGCAGGCTCAGGGTGTACTTCCCCGTCTTGGGGTCGGTGTAGGCGACCGCCGTCGGCTCGTCCTTGACCCGTACGGTCGCATACAGCGGCCAGCCCTGGCCAGAACCGTCATGGACCGTGCCGATGACGTCGACACGCGGCTTCGCGGTCAGCGCGAAGTCTTCGGTCACCTTCTTCCCGTCAGCGATCGCGACACCCGGCACGGTCTTGCCGGCGTACCCGAACTTGCTCGCGCTGACGTCATACGTTCCCGGTGGCACGGTCAGGGTGAAGTGCCCCTGCCCGTCCGTCATCGCCGTGACGTCACCCACGGTGACCTTGGCCGCCGCCAGTGGAGCCGTGCCGTCGGTGACGGTGCCCGTGACAGTGCCGTTCGGCCCGGAACGGAACGCGGCGAGCCCGTTCGGAGTGCCTAGGCCGGTGGGCCCGTCGTAACCCGGCCCCGCAGCGCACAGGTAGCCCGCAGGCGAGCAGCTGCCGTTCCTTCCGGACGTCACATCGTTGAGCGCGGACGGCTGGGCGTAGGGATAGGAGTTCGGCGCCGAACCCGTCGTCGGTGTCCCGGCCAGCGCGTAGGCCGAGGCGATGATCGGGGCGGACGCGCTGGTGCCGCCGAAGACCTGCCAGCCATCGTGGTAGACCGCGACACCGGTGTTCGGGTCCGCGACCGCGGACACATCGGCGTCCGCACGTCGCGTGCAGCCGGTGTCCTGCTGGAACGAAGGCTTGGGCGCATACGCCGAGCAGCCGCTGCCCGCACCACCCCACGCGCTCTCGGTCCAACCACGGTTGGTCGAAGTGTTCTTGACCAGCGATGTTCCACCGACCGCCGTCACATACGGCGACGTGGCGGGATACGAGACCCCATAGCCATAGTCACCGGTGCTGACGGTGATCGCGACGCCGGGATGGTTGAAATAGGCTTCGTCGGCCTGGATTTGATCGGGACCTTCAAAGCCGCCGTAGCTGTTGGAAACGAACTTGGCGCCCTGGGCCACCGCCTGGTTCACGGCCGTACCCAGGTTGCCCACGTTGCTGTCGTCGGCCTCGACCAGCAGGATTTTGCAGGTCGGGCATATCGCGCTGACCATGTCGATGTCGAGTGCGATCTCCGCGGCCCACCCGGAGTCCGGTGGCGGATAGTTCGTGCCGCCGCGCTGGTCGATCTTCTTGAAGCAGCCATTGGCCGTGGTGCACGGCGGCAGCCCGTACTGCTGACGGTAGACCGCCAGGTCCGCCTCGGCCTTCGGGTTGTCGTACGCATCGACGATCGCGACCGTCTCAGTGGATCCAGCGGTGGGCAGGTTGTACGCGCTCTGCAGGTCGGCCGGGCCGAAACCGGCGGGAGCGGCATCAGCCTGGACACCCTTCGCCGAGACGACATCGGTGCGGACCATGGCGAGGCAGGACATCTCACCGGCTTTTGACGGCTTGGCGCACACCTGATTGGTGGGGTGCTGGCCGGGCGACGTGGGGTCGGCGGCCTTCGTGGCCGGGACAGGATTCTCGGCGGAGGCCGCGGAGGCGGAGGCTGCGGTCGGCACAGCGATCACCGTGAGCGCGGCGACAGCGAGCGCCACGATCAGCGCTAAGACGTGTCCGACCGTCGTGGTCAACGCGACCGGAAGCGATCTGCGGCAGAATGGCTGCGCGGAGGGGAGATGAGACACGTACCTCTCCTACGGGGTATCGGGGATTGTTGATCAGCAGATATCTGCTCAGCCGTCCTCCTCCGGCTGCGACTTGTTTCAACGGCCTGACGTGCTTCAGTGCGGAATGGCTTCCGTGATCACGGGAGCCAGAGGCCCCATTCGGTCTCTTTCGGCCGGATGGTGTCTGCCGTGATCAATTCCGACTTGCCGTCGCCGTCCTGCCAGCGAGAACTGTTTCTACCGGGACACATTGACGACGCACTGAGTAGACGTCAGTTCCTTGCCGTCGGCCAAAAAGGCGACAGTAGCGGTGTAATTTCCGGGTGTGACGTCGGTCCCGGCGCCCCGGCGGACCGTTTCCGAAGCCTCGAGCGGGCCCGAGGCACGCAGATAGGTCACGACGTTGGCGATGTACTGTGATACCGCAGCGTCGTCGTGCACGTTGAAGACGTCGACCCCGGGAGTGTAGTACTGCGGGTAGTCCGCCCGGCGGAGAAATGCGTCGTACCCGTGGCCGCCGACTTCCACGATGATGCCGCGCTCGGCGAGTTCCGGTGCCATCCCTGTCGCGAAGTCCTCGTGACGAGTGACTCCGGCCCCGTAGTAGTCGTACGGAAAGACCCTGAGTTACGGTCTCGGCAGCACCCTGGTAGTAGCTGAACTGCGGTGCGAAAAAGCCGACTCCGAACTGCTCCAGCAGCGCGTATGTCGCGTACACCACGCCGCGGTCGCCCACACCACTCAGCAGCACGCCGTGCGGGGTGGCGCTGACCAGGTAGCTGTCCGTGACCTGGCCGCGCAGCCGTCTGTCGGCCTTGGCCGGCCACACCGACGGGACGGTGGTTGCCTGGCCCCGGCTGCCGGGCAGCACAAGCACTCCGGAGGTTGCCGTCTGCGGCTGTTCAGGCCGTGCACGCAGGACTTGGAGGCGGGCACCGCTCATCCGCTCTACGTAGTCAGCCAGTTCAGAGGCCGCGAGCCGTGCGGTGGCGCCGCCCCACCACAGCACCGTCGCCTTGCCACGGCCGTTGCGAACGAGCGCGAACGTGGCTTCGGACCCGCTGTCGTCCGCCGCTCGGGCCGACGTTCCGAGAGTGGCCACGGCGACGGCTCCGGTCGCGCCGGCAAGGAACGATCGACGCCTGGGGTGTTGCATGACGCCTCCTGATGTCGGGCATTGGGTGTCATGGATGTGCGGGTACATCGATGGCCGGCGCCTTGTGCGGGTGACGTGTGGTGTTCACCGTCCGCAGCGGAGGCTGGTACGAGCGTCCGATCGTGCGGGGTCCTGCGGTGTGCGGCGAGACGGTGTCCAACAAGCTCAGAAATTATTCCGAAAACAGATCGTATTGAGTGCACGGCAAGGACGGCAAGAGACCTACACCAGAATCTCGTCCCGGACGGTTGCAGCCGGTCCTCCTTCTCCAGTCGCGATCCGTCCGCCCCGGCCGCCGCCCCCCCGTTCCCAGACCCACGGCGACCCGTGTATCAAAGGTGTCGCGTGAGTGTTGGTCAGAACAGTGTGAGTGTTGGTCAGAACAGACGGAGCCTGATCATCCCGGGTTCGTCCGCCACCGCGGAAGCAAGGCTCGCTGCGCTGGGAGACCCCGGCCAGACGGCAGCGATTTCTTCCAGATTTTGCCCGAATAACGAACAAGGGCGCATCATGCTGCGGTGACTGCTACTCCTGCCCGCCGCAACAGGTCGGCTTACGACGATCTCGTTCTCGCAGAGCTGCGCCGATCGGGGGCGCTCAGCCGCGCCGAGCTGAGCCGGCGCACCGGCCTGCCCAAGACCACGCTGTTCAGCATCGTCGCCGGACTGCTCGAAGGTGGTGTCCTGGTCGAGCAGGGCGCCGACGACACCGCAGGCCGCGGCCGCGGTCGGCCGGCGAGCCGGGTCGTGCTCAATCCTTCCGCCGGCCTGTACGCGGGGTTCGACATCGGCCGCAGCCGGATGCGTCTGGTCATCGTCAACACCTCGCACGAGGTGGTCGCCAGCGGCATGCACGACCTGCCTTCCGCAGTGCGCGCCGACGTAGTGGCCCCGGCGGCGGCGGATCTGCTACGGCGGGCGGCCGGTGAGGCGGCGGTCGCCCCTTCGACGCTGACCGCGATCGGCGCGGGCCTCGTCGGAATCGTCGGCGTCGAGTGGAAACCCAAGGAGATCGATGCGTTGCGGACACGCATCGCCGAGGAGTTCGGTGTGCCGGTGGTGCTGGGCAACAACTCCCGCGCCGCGGCCCTGGCCGAGGCTACCTGGGGCGCGGGACGCTCGGTGGAGGATCTTGTGTATGTGCGCTGGTCCACGGGAATCGGCGGCGGCTTGGTGGTCGGCGGTCGAGCCGTGGCCGGGGCGCACGGGTGTGCCGGTGAGATCGGTCATGTGAGCGTTGATCCGGGCGGGAAGCCCTGCCACTGCGGTGGCCGGGGCTGCCTTGAAGGAGTCTCCGGAGGCGCGGTACTGCTGGAGCAGTGCGCCCGACAGGGTCTTGCCCTGGCCGACCTGGACGCCCTGGTCGGCGCCGTGCGCAACCTTTCCCCGACGGCAACCCGGGTGGTCTCCACCGCTGCCGACCGGCTGGGCCGGGTACTGGCCGGGACTGCGGCGCAGCTGGACCCCTCACGGATCGTGCTGGGAGGGGAGTTGGCGCAGCTGGGGTCGCTGGTCCTGGACCCGATCCGCCAGGCGATCGACCGGCTTGCTCTGTCGCGTGCGATGGGACGGGTGGATGTTGTGCAGGCGGATCTGGGGGTCAACGCGGCGGCTCTCGGGGCGGTGGCGCTACTGCTTCAGGAGGAGCCGACAAGGACGTGAGGCGGCGGTCGGCGATTACGGGGGCGCCGCCCCCTTGTGGACGGAGCCTTGCCTAAATACGATCCGATCCAGGAAAAAAGCGCAGTCGAGGACTCTCTGCCACTTCTTCCTGCGGCCCGGCCTGACGCGTTGTCCCACTCGCTTCTTCCCGAGAGGCCGATCGGAAGGTCCGTCTGTGTCACCCCGAAACCTCCTGTTCCTGATGACCGACCAGCACAGGGTCGACACCTTGGGCTGCTATGGCAACACCACCATCAGCACTCCCGCGCTCGACTCCCTTGCAGCCGAGGGCACCCGGTTCGACAGTTTCTACACCCCTACCGCTGTCTGCACCCCGGCCCGCGCCTCGCTGTTCACCGGGCAACCCCCCTTCCGCCATGGCCTGTTGGACAGCCGGTCCATGGTCAGACCGACGGCGCCGATGGCGATCAGCTGGACGAACATCGTGGGCAGGTCGTAGTACAGCTGGGCCTGCTGCATTCGGAAGCCGAGCCCGCTTTGGGCTGCGATCAGTTCGGCGGCGACGACGGTGGCCGAGGCGGCGCCCAGGCCACCGGCTGCAACTCCACGCCCTCCTCGCCCGCCGGCAAGACCACCCCGGTCACCTTCGGCTACATCGCGGGCTACAGCGGCTCGGCCGCCCTCGCGGTCGCCGCCGAGCAAAGCCTGTGGCAGAAGGCAGGGCTGAGTCCCGACCTCAAGGCGTTCACCAACGGCCCACTGCAGGTCCCAGCGCTCGGCGCCGGCGACCTCGACTTCGGCTACCTCGGCCCAGGCGCCTTGTGTCTCCCGGCCTCCGGCAAGGCCAAGATCGTCGCAGTCAACATGCTCGGCCCGGCCGACCGCGTCATCGCCCGCCCCGGCACCGGCATCACCGAGCCCGCTGACCTGAAAGGCAAGAAGGTCGCCGTGGCCGAGGGCACCTCCGGCGACATGATCCTGAATCTGGCACTCGGGCAGGCCGGACTGAAGCCGTCCGACATCACCCGGGTCACCACGGACCCAAGCACCGTCGTCACGGCCTTCTCCTCCGGCCAGGTCGACGCGGCGGCCATCTGGTACCCACTGATCGACACCATCAAGAAGCGGGTGCCCGACCTGACCGAGGTCAGCCGCACCGAGGACTACTACCCGAAGCTGACGCGCATCGCCCCGACCGGCCCACCCAGCGGCAGCAACCGCGTGATGCGCGGCGGCTCCCACATGTGCCACCGCTCCTACTGCAACCGCTACCGGGTCGCCGCCCGCACCTCCAACGCCCCCGACAGCTCCGCCGGTCACATCGGATTCCGGTGCGCCTACTCCTGAACCGCCCCGGGGTGGAGTGAAAACCGAGTTGATCGAACCCCGCGGGCCCTGGAAGGCGCTCGCCCAGGTCGAACTGGCCACCGCCGAGTGGGTCGACTGGTGCAACCACCGACGGCTCCACGGTGAGATAGGGCACATCCCACCCGTCGAAGACGAGGCCAACTACTACACGAAACTCACGAGACTCCAGATCACAACCGCAATCTGAGATCTCTACCGAACCCGGGGCGGTCGGACTCGGTGGTGCTGACGTTCCTGGACGGTACGGCGGTCGGGGTCCGAGGACGGTCGGGGTCTGTTCGCGGACCGGGCCGCCGGGCCTCGCCCGATCAGATGCCGATGCTGTTGTTCTCCCGCCGATGGATGTGCCCGACGAGTTCCTGCGCCAGGGACTTGATCGTGTCGAGCCCGGCCCTGCCCCACGGACGGGGCACGGTGTCGACGGCACAGACGGCACCCAGGGCGATGCCCGTACGGTCGATGAGGGGCGCGCCGAGGTAGGAGCGGATGCCTATCTCGTCTACCACCGGATTGCCGGCGAACCGTGGGTAGTCGCAGACGTCCTCCAGGACGAGCGCCTTGCGCCGTACGACGACATGCGGGCAATAGCCGTGGTCGAGGGCCACATACCGGCCGCCGCGCCCGCTGCCCGCCGCCACGGCGCCCAGGCCGGAGCCCTGGTGCGTGCCTGCCGGGGTGTGCAGTCCGGCGTAGAACTGCCGGTTCTGGTCGATGAAGTTGACCATCGAGAAAGGCACTTCGGTCACCTCGGCCACCCGGTCGGCGAAGGCGTCGAAGTTGTCGAACGAGGCGTCGGTACGCTCCCCGAGGCCCAGGGTCCTCAGCCGCTGGGTACGGACGAAGGCGTCGCGGTCGACAGGCGTGAGCAGCAGCCGACCGTTGGCATGACGGGTCACAGGTGGGCTCCGAAGCCGGACAGCGGGGCCGGGGCGGAGGTGGCGTTGATCAGGTGTTGGACCAGCGTGACCAGTGCCCCGGTGCCCGAGCTGGCGATCCTGGCGTCGCACAGCACGACCGGCACGCCTGGCCCCAGGTCGAGTGCGGACCGTACCTCCTCGGGCGCGTAGCGGTAGGCGCCGTCGAACTCGTTCACCGCGACGATGAATCCGATGCCGCGCCGCTCGAAGAAGTCGACGGCGGCGAAGCACTCCGCGAGCCTGCGGGTGTCCGCGATCACAACGGCTCCCAGCGCCCCCTGGGAGAGCTCGTCCCACATGAACCAGAAGCGTTCCTGACCGGGCGTGCCGAACAGATAGAGCACATGCTGCTCGTCGAGCGTGATGCGGCCGAAGTCCATCGCCACGGTGGTGGAGGTCTTGGACTCGATGCCGTCGAGGCTGTCGGTCGCGGCGCTGACCTGGGTCAGCAGCTCTTCCGTGCTCAGCGGTGCGATTTCGCTGACCGCACCGACGAAGGTCGTCTTACCGACGCCGAACCCACCTGCCACCAGCACTTTGAGTGCGACGGGAAAGCCTTCGCAGGAGCCGGCTCCGGCGGCGCCGCCTGAGTCATAGGAGCCGCCGCCGGAGTCGTAAGTGCCTCCGGCGCCGCCATAGCCTTCCGCATGGGCATGGTTCCCGTGGCTTCCGTGGCCTCCAAAGCCTTCGGAGCTTGCGCTGTTCTCGTACGCGGCAAAGCTGCCGAAGCCGTCAAAGCTGTCGTCGTAAGCCATCGAGCACTGCCTCCAGCAGAGATCGGTCGGTGGGCATGTCATGGAAGGCCGGCGGATGCGCGGTCACTGCCCCGCAGTCCACCAGGTCGGAGACGAGCACCTTGGTGACGACTGCGGGCAGCCGCAGATGGGCGGCGATCTCGGCCACCGAGGTGGGTCCGCCGCACAGCCCCAGTGCGACGGAGTGCTCGGGACCGAGATGGATCTGCGGCTCGGTCCCCGTAGCCATCACCAGGGAGAGCAGATCGAGCACGGTCGTCGGACGGGTACGGCCGTTGCTCACGGTGTACGGGCGGATGAGCCGGCCGGCCGCGTCGTCGAGCAACGGCCCGTCCTGCGGAACCGACACCCTCACAGCCCCGTGGCGCTCGGTGCCCCGGCCGCTTGTCTCGCCGGAGTCATCAGATAGGACCGGACGCTCTTGACCAGCATGGTCATCTCGTAGCCGAGCACCGCCGCGTCCGCCTCGCGGCCGGCGAGGACGGCGAGGCAGGTGCCGGACCCGGCGGTGGAGACGAACAGCAGCGTCGAGTCGAGCTCGACCACCACCTGGCGTACGTCACCGCTGTCGCCGAAGCGCGCGCCGGTACTGCGGCCGAGCGAGTACAGGCCTGCGGCCAGCGCCGCCATGTGGTCGGCGCTGTCGGCGTCCATGCCGTGGAGGGATTTCACCAGCCCGTCGGCGGAGAGGAGGACTGCACTGCGTGTGTACGGCACGCGCTGGACCAGTCCGCTCAGCAGCCAGTCGAGGTCCGAGACCTGACCGGACGGCATATCGGTCGCCATGGTGCATCTACTCCTTGGAGGTGTTCGCTTCGAGTGGGTCGGCGGCGGGGGCCGCGTCCGGATCCGGGGCCGGCTCCGGGTGGTACGGGGCGACGGTCGCCCGCTGTCCGCGGACCGGCAGCGGTTCGGGCCGGGCCTGCGGCTGCCCGGTCTGGGGGGCCGCTGCCTCGAGGCTCGTGTCCGGGGCGTGGGCAGTGTCCGTCTCGGATTCGGCACGGGCCTCCGCGAGTTCGATGCCCCGCCGGAAAGCCGCCATGAGTCCCGGGTCGTGCAGGGCTTGTTCGTCCTCGGTGCGCGGGGCCGGTGCCTCCCTGAGCTGCGGAACCAGGTGCTCCTGGTGGGCGCGCCTGGGGAGTTGGGGCCGACCCATGGTGCCGCGCACGACTCCGGACTCGGCGTGGTCGGAGTGGAGTGCCGCGGGGGCGTCGTCCGCGCCCCGGATTCCGGGGCGGGCCTCGGCCTCCATGGGGCGGTCGAGGCGCTCGGCGCGCAGTGGGAGCGGTGGGGCTTCGCCCTGGCGTCGTGCCTGCTGGGGTGGTTGGTGCAGGCGGAGCGGTTGGCTGGGAACGTACGGCTGCCGGTTGGTGCCGACCTGCGGACCGGGTGGCGGGCCCGGACGGGGGCTCAGGCTCGGGTTCGGCTTGCGGTGGCTGCCGGTGTCGTGCTCGGTCGGCGAACGGTGAACGGGCCCCGGGGGCGGGACCGGAGCTGCGTCGGCTCCGGCCGGAGCGTCCCCGTCCACGCCCAGCAGGGACTGCGGGAGGACGAGTACGGCCTGCGTGCCTCCGTAGATGTTGCTCTGCAGCCGGACCGCGATGCCGTGTCGTCGGGCGAGTGACGCGACGACGAACAGACCGATCCGGCCGTCCTGCAGGAGATGGGCCACATTGACCTGGTCGGGGTAGGCGAGCAGGGCGTTCATCCGCTTCTGCTCGTTGCCCGGCATGCCGAGGCCCCGGTCCTCGACCTCGAGGGCCAGTCCGGCGGTGACCTGCTGGACACGGAGCAGCACTTGGGTGTGCGGGGCGGAGAACACGGTGGCGTTCTCCACGAGTTCGGCCAGCAGATGGATCACATCGGCCACGGCGTGTCCGCGCAGCGTGCCGTCGATCGGCGGAACCAGTTTGACCCGCGGGTACTGCTCGACCTCGGCGATCGCCGAGCGCAGGACCTCAATCATGGTGACCGGGTTGCTCCACTGGCGCCGGGAGACGGCGCCGCCGAGGACGGCGAGGTTCTCGGCGTGTCTGCGGATACGGGTGGCGAGATGGTCGACTTGGAAGAGGCCCTTGAGCAAATCGGGGTCCTCGACCTCGTGCTCCAGTTCGTCGAGCAGTTGGATCTCCCGGTGCACGAGCGACTGCAGTCGGCGGGCGAGATTGACGAAGACCTCGACCTTCTGGTCCTCGCCGGAGCGCCGGGACGCCTGCACAACCGCGGCCACGGCGACTTCCTGCTGGCGGCCGAGTTCCTGCGCGAGGAGCTCGAAGGCATCGCTGCCGGGCGCGGCGGGCTGCGCGGGCCTGCGTGCGGGCACCGGTTCGCCGTTGCGAAGCTGTTCCACCAACCGCTGCAGTTCTGCCCGGCCCTGTGCGCTGGCGCGCCGGAGCGCCAGACAGCGGCCGTAGACGGTGGTGGCGACGCGGTTGGCGGCGAGGTACGCGGCCAGCACGGCGGAAACAGCCAGCGCCCCGGCCCCGCCCAGTGCGGTCCACAGTTCGGTGGAAGGCCTGGCTCCGGTGGAGCGGACGGTGAAGGTGACCGCTGCGACTCCGCTCAGCACCGCGACGACGGTCGGCAGGACCGCGGTGCGCAGGAGTTGGGGTCGTATACGCGCCTCGGGGGACGGCTGGGCGGTGCGCGGCCCGGCCGTGCCCGAGTGGGAACGGCCACCCGGTCGGCCGTGCCGTCCGCCCTCTCGGCGTTCTGGTCGCGCTTCGGGTGCGCGAAGTTGAGACATCAGTGTCCTCGGTACGTGGGGCACCAGGAATCGGCGTTCATGCGATGGCACCTACGGTGGTCGGTGAGGCTCGGTTCATCGGTCGGGCAGGCTCGGAAGATATGAGCCCACCGTTGATCACCGGGCACACACAGTAGTCGTCAATCGCATATGCGCAACGGGCAGTTGTCGAACTTGCCCACCATCCGTCCCGCTCCGGTATGATCTCTCGCACGAGTGACCGATTACGCCGCATCAACACCTGGTCGGTAGACACCCGAACGGCCTACCGGGGCGAACCCCTGAACACGGCTCGGCCCGTCCGGTCGTGCCGGACGGGCCGAGCCGTCTGATGTTCCGCGTATTACCGTCTGGGCTGCCGCCTCAGCGTCCGGCTGGGAGTCTGGCAGCGAACCCCTCGAACCAAGCCAGTATCTCGGGGTGGGTGACGGCACCCTCAGCGGTCACTTCAGCGGCTCGAGCTCCCTGGATGATGCGCTTGACGGGCACCTCCAGCTTCTTCCCGGTCAAGGTGCGCGGCACGGCAGCTATCGGAACGATGACGTCCGGAACGTGACGAGGTGAGAGCGTGTGTTTGATCGACGTCACGATGGCACTCCGAAGTGTGTCGTCGACAAATTCCCCTTCGGCGAGGACGACGAAGAGCGGCATGACGTACCGGCCGTCGGGCAGTTCGGCGCCAATGACCAGACTGTCTGCGATCTGGGGAAGCTGCTCGACAACGGCGTAGATGTCGGCGGACCCCATCCGCACGCCCATACGGTTGAGTGTGGAATCCGAACGTCCCGCAACCACGACCGACAGGTCCGGGTCGACCGTGACCCAGTCGCCGTGCCGCCAGACGCCGGGATAGACATCGAAGTAACTCGCCAGATAGCGCTGATTCTCCGGGTCGTTGACGAAGTGCAACGGCATAGAGGGCAGCGGTGCCGTCACCACCAACTCCCCCTGCGCCCCGACGAGCGGCTGTCCGGAAGCGTCCCAGGCGGCGATGGCAACACCGAGCGCGGGACACTGGATCCGGCCGACCCTCACCGGCAGGAGCGGGGAACCCCCCGCGAGGACCGAGCAGACGTCGGTCCCTCCACAGATCGACTGCAGCCATGCGTCAGGGGCGAGACGGTCGTAAACCCAGCGCCACGTGCTGCCGGGAAGCGATGAGCCGGTCTGCAGGATCGACCGCAGAGCACTCAGATCGATCTCAGCCGCTGGGTGCGCATCCGCCTTCTCTGCAGCGACCAGGTAGGCCGCTCCCACGCCGACCATCGTCGCGCGCGTCTGTTCGGCGACCTTCCAGATGCCGTTGACGCCGGAGTACGTGGGGCTGCCGTCGTACAGGACGATCGTGGCGCCGTGCAGCAGGCCACCGACCATGAAGTTCCACACCATCCAGCTGGTGGACGTATGGAAGAAGTAGCGGTCCTCGCTCCGCAGGTCGACGCCGAGGCCGAGGGCTTTGAGCAGCTCGACGACGATGCCGCCGTGGCCCTGCACGATGCCCTTCGGCACGCCCGTGGTGCCCGATGACCACAAGATCCACAAGGGGTGATCGAAGGCGACGTCGGCGAAGGTGAGTTCCGCCTGGTTGTCGAGAAGCGTGGACCACGTGTGCTGCTCCAGCCGAGGCCGCTGCGACCACGGTGATGTGGTTGAGGACGTGTAGAGGTGGCCGACCGCGATCAGATGCCGGACCGTGGGCAACCCGTCCACGATCTCAGCGACCGCCGGACGTCGATCGAATTTCTTCCCCCCGTAGGAGTAGCCATCGGCGGCCACCAGAACCGTCGGCTGCGCCTGCTGCAACCGCGCGAGCACGCTGGATGTACCGAAGTCCGGCGAGCACACCGTCCACACCGCGCCGACAGCGGCACTGGCCAGCAACGCGACGACGGCATGTGACGTGTTCGGGAGGTATCCGGCAACGCGGTCACCAGGCCCTACGCCCATCTCTCGAAGGGATGCGGCGACAGCAGCGACGTCGCGTCCGAGCTGCCGCCACGACGTCTCCACCGGAACGCCGCCTTCGGAGACACTGATCAGGGCCGGGCGCTCGTCGGTGGTACGGGCGAAGCATTGCTCGGCGAAGTTCATCCGCGCTCCCCCGAACCAGGAGGCTCCGGGCATCGACGCGTCGGCCAGCACCTCGTCGTAGCTGGTGACGGCGTCAAGGCCGTAGAACTCCCATACCGCCGACCAGAAGGCGGGCACGTCGGTGGTGCTCCACCGCCACAGCTCCGAGTAGTCGGAGAAGGACAGTCCCCGCTTTTCGCTCAGCCAGCGCATGAAGCCGGCGACGTTGGAGCTTTCGGCCGTCGAACGGCTGGGGGACCACAGCTGGTCGGCATCGGTGCTCATCAGCGCCTCCAGGGGCGGGGTCGTGCGGGTGGGGACCAGTGCGCAGCGGCCGGCCGGGGAACGTGCCTACGGACGGACCGGCATGTCTTCGACGACGGGCGCCGGGGGCGCACGGCTCCTCCCTGCCGGGGCGGCAGGAAGGAGCGTGGGGTATGGCCGTGGCCGGTCAGGCGGACATGTCGGATGAGGCTTGGCCGAGCTCGCGGACGAACTCCTCCGCCCGGGGCCATGCGCCATAGCCGGAGGCAGGGTTGAGGTGTCCGACCGGGCCGAGGTCCACGAGGCGGCTCCCCCATGCCCGGGCGAGATCGGCGACGCGATCGACATCGGCGAGGGGGTCGTTCGTGCTCGCCGCGACGATGCTGGGGAAGGGCAGGGGCGTCCGCGGCGTCGGCGTCCAGCCGTTTTCGCGCAGGACTTCCAGGGTGGGATAGCCATCCGGCAGCGGGGTGACGAAGTCGGGCGGCGTCGCCAGCAGCGCCCCCTTGACCGGACGCCGGTGTCGTTGCGCCCAGTGCACGGTGGTCATCACCCCGGCACTATGGGCAACCAGTACGACGGGGCCGGAGATGTCCGACAGCGCCTCGTCCAGTGCGGCGACCTGGGCGTCGCGGCTCAGCCTGTCCTTCTCCAGCGGGGGAACGATTCGGGCATCGGCGGTCTTGTTGGCGAGGACGGTCTGCCAGTGGTCCTGCACATGATCGCGCAGCCCGGGGACGATGACGACCGTCGGCTGTGCGCTGAGACTCATGACTGCAACTCCGGGGTCTTGAGCGCCAGGTCGGGGAACAGCCCCAGGCGGCGCAAATCTTTTTCGTAGGAGAACTTGCCGATGGTGAAGGCCACGCCGGCCGCGAGCGCGACGAGCGGGATCACCTGCAGTGCGCCGAGCAGGCCCAGGTGGTCCGCGAGCATGCCCGTCACCGCGGGCCCGGGGGCCAGCCCGAGCAGGCTGTTGGCCAGGGTGAGGGTGGCGAAAGCCGTCGCCGCGATGGCGGCGGGGGTCAGGTTGGCCACCATGGCGGCCGCCGGACCGGCGGTGCCGCCGGCCACCAGGGTCCCGGCCGCGATCAGCACGAGCTGCAGCGGCCCGGCTGGCAGATGGAATCCAGCCATCAGCAGCACGAACGACCCGAGAGCGCAGACGATCGCAACGATCCACTTCCGGGCCGCGGCCTTCCGGCTGAGGCGGTCCGCGACGATCCCGCAGAGGATCATGCCAATGCCACTGATCAGCGCGAAGACCCCGGCGGCCACGCCGGCCTTCGCAGGAGGCATGTCGTAGTACCGGTTGAGGAAACTGGGTATCCATGCGAGCAGGGCCATCGCGATGAACATCTGCAGCCCGCTGCCGATGTAGGCGCAGATCACGGAGACCGAGGAGAACAGCCGCGGCAGCTGGGTCCGGATGGGGACGTGTTCGCCGGACATGGCGCTGTTACGGATGGACGCCGGGCCCAGCCTTTTCTCGGTGACCACGAGGCCGTAGACCGCGGCCAGGACCAGTCCGAAGATTCCCATGGCGCCGAACGCCCAGCGCCAGCCATGTTCCTGGGCGATCACACCGCCGAACGACACGCCCAGCACGGATCCGAAAGAACCCCCCGCCATGAAGGCTCCGGAGAGCGTGGCCCGCAAACTGATCGGGAACACGCTGAGGACCACCGCGATGCCGACGCTTCCGTAGGCCGCCTCTCCGACGCCCACCATGAACCGGCCCAGAAACATCTGGCCGTAGCTCGCGGAAATGGCGCAGCCCAGGGTCGCCAGGCTCCACGCCGTCGCGGCGATGACCAGGATCTTGACCCGGCCCCAGCGGTCCGCCAGAAGCGACAGGGGGAAGGTGAGCACACCGACCATCAGGGCCACGATGCCGCTGAGAGATCCCAACTGGGCATCGGAGAGCACCCATTCCGCTTTCAGCAGGGGAAAAACCGCGTTGAGGACCTGTCGTGACATGTAGTCGGACAGCAGAAGCCCAAAACCGAGGGCGAACACCAGCCAGGCATAGCTACGGGATACAGCCGGTGCGGCGGGAGACGTCCCCGGCACCGTTGTGCCGGCAGTATGAAGTCCCATGGGCATCACCTCTTCGTCTCTGGTCGGGGCTCAGAAAGGTCTGTTTCTTCTCTGGTCGGGGCTCAGAAAGGTTTGTCGCCGACAATCCCCGCGCGCTCCATCTTGCGGACGGCGGGCCAGTAGTCCTGGACGGCGTAATGCTGGGTGGAGCGGTTGTCCCAGATGGCGACGCTGTTCTTCTGCCAGCGCCAGCGCACCTGGTACTCGGGTACGGCCGCCTGGCTGATCAGGTAGTTCAGGAGGCTGCCCGCTCCGGGCGCGTAGTCCTGGCCGAAGCGCACGTTCTCGGGCGTGTGGTAGTTGACGAAGTGCGTGGTGAAGGCGTTGACGAAGAGAATCTGCTCGCCGGTCTCCGGGTGGGCACGCACCACTGGGTGCTCCGGGTCCGGGAAGCGGGCCTTCAACTGGTGGCGTTGCTCCGTCGGCATCACGGCGCCGAAGGTCGCCTCGATGCTGTGCCGCGCGCGCAGGCCCGCAATCTGCGTCTTGATGTGCTCGGGCAGCCTGCGGTAGGCCTCAGCCATGTTGACCCAGACCGTGTCACCGCCCACCTCCGGTGTTTCCACGCAGCGCAGCACGGCGCCCATGGGCGGGCACGCGCGCCAGGTTGCGTCGCAGTGCAGGGCGTTCTCATAGTGCTCGGGTTTGCTGTCCAGATCCTTGTAGATGCGGACCAGCCCCGGGTGGTCGGGGTCGCTGCCGACCACCGGGTGATCCTCCAACGGGCCGAAGCGCCCGGCGAAGGCGATGTGTTCGGCGCGCGTGATGTCCTGGTCACGCAGGAACAGGACCTTGTACTGCAGCAGCAGCGCTTTGATCTCGGCGAACAGATCGCCGTCGCGCGCGGCGTCGCCGAGGTTCACACCGGACAGTTCGGCGCCGATGGTGCAGGTCAGCGGTTCGACCTTCATCGAGGTGCGGAGGACGCCCGGACGCACCAGTGCGGGCGTGTCTTCCTTCGGGTGGACGGTCTGGGGCATGTGCTCACTCCTGGGGTGACGTGCGGGGCACGGCGAGCTCAGAGGACGAAGACGGAAGATCCCGTGGTCCGTCCCGCTTCCAGGTCACGGTGGGCCTGTACCGCGTCCTGGAGGGCGTAGCGCTGGTTGATCTCGATCTTGATGCGGCCGGCCGCGACGTGTCCGAACAGCTCACCGGCCAGGGCGTCCCGCTCCGCCGGCTCGGCGATGTAGTCGGCCAGTGCGGGGCGGGTCACAAAGAGCGAACCGTGGATGGCCAGTTGCATGGCGTCGAGCGGCGGGACTCCGGAGGCCGTACCGAAACACACCAGCAGGCCGCGGCGTTGCAGCGAGGCCATGGATCCGGCGACAGTGTCCTTGCCAATGCTGTCGAAGACGACCGGGACGCCCTTGCCGTCGGTCAGTTCACGCACCCGCTCGGCCACGTTCTCGCGCCGGTAGTAGATGATGTGGTCGCAGCCGTGGGCGCGGGCGACCTCGGCCTTCTCCTCGCTGGAGACCGTGCCGATCACCGTGAGGCCGAGCAGCTTCGCCCACTGGGAGACGATCAGACCGACGCCGCCGGCCGCCGCGTGGAGCAGCACGGTATCGCCGGACTTCAGCGGGTGGATCCGGCGCAGCAGGTAGGCCGAGGTGAGTCCGCGCATGGTCATCGCCGCGGCGGTCTCGCAGCTGATCTCGTCCGGAAGCTTGATCAGCGAATCCGCGGGCATGACCCGCTCCGTGCTGTAGGCACCCAGCGGACTGCCGGTGTAGGTCACACGCTCGCCCACAGCGATATGCGACACTCCCTCGCCCACGGCCTCGATCACGCCCGAGGCCTCCACGCCGAGCCCCGCGGGCAGCGGAGCCGGGTACAGGCCCGTGCGGAAATAGGTGTCGGCGAAGTTGAGTCCTACGGCGACGTGCCGGATCCGTACCTCGCCCGGACCCGGGTCGCCGACGGTGACCTCTTCCCACCGCATGACGTCAGGGTCACCGGTTTCGTGGAATCGAATGGCGTGTGCCATGGCGTGCTCCGTTTGCTCGTGTGTGGGGGGGGCGGCGGCGGGACGGGCTCCGGACCGCCGCCAGTGGGGTCGGGTCAGCTCGTGACGTCGCGCAGCATGGAACCGCGGTGGCCGGGTCGGCGGTTGGGCACCATGCCGAGCTGGGTCAGGGTCTCGTCGGCGTCCGAGTACCATTCGCCGATCTTGTAGATCTTCTTCGCCTCCTGCCCGGTGGCGATCTCCCGCCCGAGCGTATCGGCGATCTTGACCATCTGCTCGACCTGTGCCACGGAGGACATCCGCTCGCCCTTGTGCCGCCACAGGTTGTCCTCGTTGCCCACCCGCACGTGCGTGCCGAGGGCGATGCCGATCGCGTTCATCGGCGCCACCGCGCGCATGGAGGCCTCGATGGTGAGTACGGCGCCGTCCGGGACGCGGCGGATGAACTCGATCAGGTCGGCCGGGTGCCGGCCGGCGAACCCGCCGCCGATGGCCACGTAGTTGAGCACCAGCGGCCCGCTGTAGATGCCCTTGCGGATCAGCCGCTCCACGGTCTCCAGCTGTGCCATGTTGGCGAGTTGGAAGTGCGGCTGGATGCCGTTGGCGCGGAGCCGCTTGAGGTGCTCGAGGTAGAAGTCCGGACCGGCCTCGACCACCATGTCCCGATAGGCCTTGTAGTACCCCGGTTTGGCGATCGAGGTGCCCTCGATGTCCTCGTCGTCGAAGATCTCGACAATGTTCATCTGATTGGTGTTGATCGCGATTGTCACCTGGTCGGGCCTGGGAGTGATCTCGGCCAGCATGTGGCGGGTGTCGTAGCTGAGCCACTTCGCGTCGCCGCCCTCGTCCTCGGGAGCGAAGGAGATCGACCCGCCGATCTGCAGAACCATGTCCGGCACGGCCTCGCGCAGGCGGGCCATCAGCTCGTTGAACATGGAGATGCGCTTGGATCCGTGACCGTCCAGCTCGCGCACATGGATGTGCAGCACCGTGGCGCCGGCGTTGTAGCAGTCGACGGCCGCCTGCACGTGCTCGTCCATGGTGAGCGGAAGGTCGTCGGCGTCACCGGGCAGCCACTCCGGCCCGTAGGGCGCGGCCTGGATGACCAGCTTCTCCTGGTTCTCCGGATACAGGGAGTCATCGAAGAAGTGCATGGTCCATCTCCTTTGTCGGATGGGTCTTCACTCGCCGCACGCATCACTGCCTTCGATGCGAGGCCCGGAGGGATTGCGAGGAGCGGACGCGGGATTGCAGACGGGGTTCCCGGGCTCGCCGGTGTCTCGGATACGATCGGCGGGCCCGGGAGGGGAACATTCGGCTGCGGGCAGGGTGTCTGCTCGTTTTCGTGGGGTCGGCCATGTCCCTTGCGGTGAGGCAACGTTAAGGGCGGGTTAACGCGCGCGCTTGACCGAAGGTGACAGAAGACTTGCCGCTTGGGGACATGTCTTGCCCTCGCGGCCGTCGTCCCCGGACCCATGCAGGGGCATGCCGAGACGTGGCGCGAATGGTTGTTCCCAGCCCTGTGCAGAAACTGTGGTGGTCACTTTTCGCCGGAAGGCTGCTGCATGGCCCTGCGGACCCGCCACTCTCGCGGGCTGCAGCCGAACCGCTCGCGGAACCAGCGCGAGAAGGCACTCGGTGCCGAGAATCCCAGGAGCCCGGAGATCTCCGTGAACGAGCGGCGCGGGTTCGCCACGAGCTGCTCCGCAAGCTGGATACGTGTTGCGTTGAGAACGGAGGAGAACGTCTCGCCCAAGGCCGCCAGGTGCCGGTGGATCGTCCTCCGGTCGATGCCGAGGCTGTCTGCGACCTGCTCGATCGAACAGCGCCCGGTCGGCAGCAGGACTTCGATCAGCTCACGCACGCGGTCCAGCACGGTGGTGTCCTTCGAGACCGCGATGGACTCGAAATACTGCCGGGCGTAGGTCCGCAGCAGCGGGTCCGACATGGGGTTGGGAGCCTTGAGATCGCTGGCGTAGAAGACGATCCCGTTGAATTCCCGGTCGAATTCCACTACGGGGCCGAAGAGGCGCCGGTGGGTACCGGGATCCGTCGGCGCGTCGTGCGTGAAGCACACGGACAGCGGCTGCCACCGGGCACCGAGAAAGCTGCGGAGGACCCCGTGGAAGGCACCCACGGCCAGCTCCGTGGCCTGGCGGGCAGCCATGGCCTCACCCAGCTCGAGGCTCACCTTGACGGTGGCCAGGCCGTTCGCCCCGGAGAGCCGGCTGCGGAGCATCTCGTTGTACATGTGCTCATGGCGGACGAGAAGTTCGAGGGCGCTGCGGACATCGGGCTCGTCGCGCAGGACCAGACTGATGGGGCCGAGATTGGAGAAGCTGCGTCGCTCGGCGAGGAGCAGGCCGAAGTCCGCGCGCCGTGAGGCGGCCGCCGAGAGTTCGAGCAGCTGGGCGACCGCCACGCCGGGGATCCATCTGTCCTGGACCGCGAGGCCGACAGGGTCCAGGCCCACACGCTTCATCAGGGCCCTCGCATCGATGCCGAGCGACTGGCTGACCTCGACATAGTTGTTCAGCGCTGCATTGCGGACAAGAGGCTTCATGGGCGCGCTCCAGAGGGGGCTTTGTCCCCAAGTGATAAGTGAGATGTCACGTCACGTCAAGCCATGGGCCACGTCGTGACCTAGCGTTGCACCGCTGCGGTGACTCCGCCTGGATACGGCGTCCCGGCCGATCGAAAATCCAGCGGAGGACACCATCGCAAACCGTCCAAGTGTTTACCAGCCCTGAAAAATCGGCACGGAATTTCCTGCAGATCAATGAATTCGGGGCAATGACGCGCACCGAAGCCGTCAGGATTCTTCGGCCAGGAAAGGAGACACGTCGTACGCGCATTTTCTGTTCCCAGTCGGCATGGAGCCGCACACGAGATTGAAGAGAGACGTACGACCTGAGAGAGGTCACCATGACGAGCGTGGTCAACGTGCTGCGTCGGCCCTGTACCGGGCCGACCGTGTGGACGGGTCCGGCCCTGGAGGACTCCGAGGAATGGGTCCTGCGGCTCTCGCCGGCGCAGATCGACGAACTCGAGGCGGCCCTTCGTGCGGTGCGTGAGCGGGGCATTCCGCTGCTGAAGGTGACCGCCGACGACTTTCCGCTGCCGACCCTGGCCGGCGAGCTGGAACGCATAGCTGACGTACTGGAAAACGGACGCGGATTCGTGCTCGTCAAACGTATTCCGGTCGAGCGTTACAGCCAGGCAGCGGCGAGCACGATTTTCTGGGGAGTGGGCCGGCATCTGGGTGTTCCGGTGTCACAGAACGCATCGGGTCACGTGCTCGGCCACGCCCGGGACACCGGCCGTAGCCTTGCCGACCCGGGAACGCGCGGATATCAGACCAGAGCGAGGCTGCCGTTCCACACCGACGGATCCGATGCCCTCGGGTTGCTGTGCCTGCGAGCGGCCCGCTCCGGCGCGCGGACCGCCGTCGTCAGCTCGGCAGCGGTCTACAACGCCGTCCTGGCGCGGCGGCCGGATCTGCTCGAGCGAATGTACCGCACACATTTCCTCGACCGACGGGAGGAGCAAGCGCCCGGCGAGCGCCCGTACGCCGCGGTCCCGCTCGTGTCCTGGGGCGGGGGCAAGCTCAGCATGCGCTACAACCGCTGTTACCTCGAATCCGCACAGCGCTTTCCTGACGTTCCTCACTTGGAGCCGACGGACGTCGAACTGTTCGACCTCATAGACGCACTGGCAGCGTCACCCGAGCTCCGGCTCGAGGTCGACTTCGAGGTCGGCGACCTGCTGTTTCTCAACAACCATGCGGTTCTTCATTCCCGCACGGAATATGAGGACTTCGTCGAGCCCGAGCTGAAGCGCCACGTCCTGCGGCTGTGGCTGGCCATGCAGCAGGGACGCGGCCTGCCGCCCGACTTCTGGGGAAATCCGCACAGCACCGGCGCCGGGCCCGATCGCGGCGGGGTTGCCCCGCGCGACGTGATCGCGACACAGAACTCCGCAGGCCTCGGCGGCTGCCGGCACCGACGATGACCGCCACCAGCCCAGATCGAAGAGGAATCCGAATGAACAACCTCGCCATGCTCCTGGCCGAATCCGCCTGGGCCGACGGCGACCGCGTCGCCGTTCGCCAGGATGAGATCGCCCTCACCTATTCCCAACTCAGCGACGCGAGCGCCCGGTTCGCCACACTGTTGCAGACCCAGGGCGTCCGGCCGGGCGATCGCGTCGCGTTGGTCATGCCCAACGTCATCAGTTTCCCGGTCGCGTACTACGGCATCCTCCGCTGCGGTGGCGTGGTGGTGCCGATGAATCCGCTGCTGAAGGCCCGTGAAATAGCCTTCGCTCTCCGGGATTCCGGATCGAGGGTCGTGGTGACATTCCCGCGGTGCGCGGACGAGGTCGCAATGGCCGCGGCGGAAGTCGGGGCCGACTGTCTGGTCACCGACTCGGCCGCGTTCGACACCCTGGTGCAGGCCACCGAACCGATGCCCCGGGTCGCCGACCGGGCGGAGGACGACACTGCCGTGATCCTCTACACATCGGGCACGACAGGAACCCCGAAGGGCTCCGAGCTGACCCACCGCAACCTGATGACCAACGCGGCCACTGCGGCCGAGACGCTGCTCCACGTCGGGCCGGCCGACGTACTGTTCGGGGGCCTGCCACTGTTCCACGCCTTCGGGCAGACCTGCGCTCTCAACACTGCCGTCGCCGCGGGCGCCACCCTGACCTTGCTGCCGCGGTTCGAGCCGGCCAAGGCGCTGGAGATCATGTATAAGGACGGGGCCACCATCTTCCTGGGCGTCCCCACGATGTACACAGCCCTGCTCCACACCGAGATCCCCGACGGCTACGACCTCTCACGACTGCGCCTGGCCGTTTCCGGCGGTGCTTCCTTGCCGGTCGAGGTACTGCACGGCTTCGAACGGGAATTCGGCGTCACGGTGCTGGAGGGCTACGGGCTTTCGGAGACTTCGCCCGTCGCGTCGTTCAACCCTCCGGACCGGCCACGCAAGGCCGGCTCGATCGGCCTCCCGATCCGCGGGGTCGAGCTCAAGCTCGTGGCGGACGACGGCACCGAGGTGGGCCCGGGCGAGGTGGGCGAGATCGCGATCCGCGGCGAGAACGTGATGAAGGGGTACTGGAATCGTCCGGATGCGACCGCGGATGCCATCCGGGACGGGTGGTTCCACAGCGGCGATCTGGCCCGTGTCGACGAAGACGGCTACTACTTCATCGTCGACCGGAAGAAGGACCTCATCATCCGCGGCGGATACAACGTCTACCCGCGTGAGATCGAGGAGGTGCTCTACGAACACCCGGCCGTCGCCGAGGCCGCAGTGGTCGGCGTGGAGCACGAGACCTACGGAGAGGAGGTGGCCGCCGTCGTGACCCTCCGGGACGGTGCACAGATCACGGCCGATGAGATACGCGACCATGTCAAACAGCGGGTGGCGGCCTACAAGTATCCGCGGATCGTCACATTCACCGACGTACTCCCCAAGGGAGCAACGGGCAAGATCCTCAAGCGGGAGATCGTCGTCGAGCAGAAGGCGTCCACGGACTGAACCGATCTGATTCGACGGCGAGACCACAGGAAGACGCTGCGTGCATAGCGGTGTGCGCAGCGCGGTGGGGTATCCGGTCGAGGGTCGGCGGGGAACCGGACAGCGCGGATCGTGGCGGATGCCTGCCAAGTCCTCGCTGTGGGGAGCCGGGCAGCGCGTCGTGGCAGATGCCTGCCAAGTCCTCGCTGTTCCGAGCCGGGTTACGGCTGGGTTCAAAGCCGCTGCGGGCGCTGTTCGCCGCCGATCGTGCCGAGGTCGTCCTCGCCCGCCGTCATCGATCACCCGCGAAGTCGAGATCGCTCCCGCGTGCCTCAGCAGAGGCCTGAACCTGCTCGGGTCGACGCCACGGGTGCACCATCGGCTGCGACACAGCCCGCCACCAGGGATCCGTGGGGAGGCTTCCGGCAGGCTCGAAGGGCTCACCGGGCCGCGGGAAGGCGGCGGCCTGCCCGGCCTCCTCCGCGGCATCCTTCGTCCACTCCCCCGGTTCCGCCCACGCATGCAGCGCCAGGTTGAAGGTGCCCCAGTGGATCGGCAACAGCACCCCGTGCGGCTTGGAGCCCTGCAGGTCAAGGTGAGCCTGGACCCCCTGCGGGGGCGACATGTGAATGTCCGGCCACGCGCCCGGCATCGGCGTACAGTCCGTGTGATTCTCGGGCCAGTAGTCGGAGTACGCACCGATCTGGATCATCGTCGCGTCGAACGGGCCGTGGTCGGCGCCGATGTCCTTGAAGCCGGGGAAATAGCCGGTGTCACCGCTGTGGTAGATCCGGTGCTCGGGTCCCGCGACGGCCCAGGACGCCCAGAGTGTGTGCTGCTGGTTGCGCAGACCGCGGCCGCAGAAGTGCCGGGCCGGGGTGGCGGTGAGGCTGATCCCGGCGATCTTCGTGGTCTCGTTCCAGTCCAGTTCGCGCATCCGGTCGGCGGACACTCCCCACCGCTCCAGATGGGCACCGACTCCGAGGGGGACGGCGAACACCGTGTCCGTGCCCGCGAGGGCCCGGATCGTCGGCAGATCGAGGTGGTCGTAGTGGTCGTGGGAGATCACCACCGCGTCCACGGGGCCCAGCGCGGCGAGCGGCAGCGGCACGGGGTGCAGCCGTTTGGGCCCGGCGAAGGCGAAGGGCGAACAGCGCTCGCCCCACACCGGGTCGAAAAGCACCCGCCGGCCATCGATCTCTGCGAGCACACTGGAATGACCCATCCAGGTGAGCCGCAGCCCGGAGACGGGCGGCTCGCCGAGGTCGGCGTAGGTGGTGGCGTGGACGGGCACGGTACCGACCGGCGCCCTGCGTGCCCGCTCCTCCTTGCGGAAGTAGACCTTCGCGAACTCCAGGGCGGATTGGGACGGCCTGGTCCGTTCCCCCACCGGGTTCTGGAAGACGCCGTCGGCGAAGTTGGGCGAGCGGCGGATGCGCTGCATGCGGGCACCGCCCGGATCGGCGCCGAATGCGGCGGGGCGAAGCGAACGCATTCGGGTGCGGAGTGGAAAAAAGGGGTCAGCGCCGGTCACAACATCTCCTGCGGGAGTCGGTGTCGTCTCATTATGGGCGGCGGGTGCGACACCGCGAGACCGGAACGGCCGACGGGCTGATCGCCGGGCCGGGTGCTGTCCGTTCTCCTCGCCGAGCAGCCCGAGCAGCGCGTCCTGCTGTGCGTCGAATCCCGTCATGCCGCATCCGACATCCGACATCCGCACCCGCACCCGCACCCGCACCCGCACCCGCACCCTCCACAGGATTCCGCGCCCGGCCGCACTTCCGTGTCACATCCGAGGGGCCCACGCCCGTCACACCCGTGAACGCAGCCCGTCGACGGCGTCCCACGGCGCCGCCGGACGGCATCCGAGCCGTACCGACCGACGCGGTCCGGCCACTGAACGACGGTTCAGCAGTGGCCGCGTTGACAGGGGTCCTCCCAGCTCCCGATACTGACCGGCGGTTCAGTAAATCGACCTGTTGGTATCGACCGGTCAGTGAAGGGAGGCAGCGTGTCCGAGCAGACGGGAAGCGCGTCGTCCACCGGTGGCGAGGCCGTGGTCCGCGCCCTGGCAGCACACGGGGTCACCAGGGCGTTCGGGATTCCGGGAACGCACAACCTGGAGATCTACCGGCACCTGGCCCCGTACGGGATCGCGCATGTCACACCAAGGCACGAACAGGGCGCGGGATACGCGGCCGATGCGTACGCCCGCGTCACCGAGCGGCCCGGGGTGGCGATCACCACCACCGGGCCTGCCCTCCTGAACATCACGGCAGCGGTCGGCCAGGCGTATTCGGACAGTGTGCCGCTGCTGGTCGTGTCGCCCGGGATGCCGTTGCGCCATCCCCGCCTGCCGACCGGTCTGCTGCACGAGATGCGCAGCCAGACCGAGGCGCTGCGCGCGGTCGCGGCGTTCAGCCACCGGGTGTCTTCGGTCGCGGAGATCGGCTCGGCGGTGGCGCGGGCGTTCACCCTGTTCCGTACGCAGCGGCCGCGGCCGGTCCATGTCGAGGTGCCGCTGGATCTGCTGGAGACGGCTCAGTCGGCGGGTCCGGTGCGGCTCACGCCACCGCTGTCCGCCCCGGGCCCGGACCGGAACGCTGTCCGGGACGCGGCCCGGTTCCTGCGGTCGGCCCGGCGGCCCGCGCTGGTCCTCGGCGGGGGAGCCCGGTCCGCGTCCGTCGAGTGCAGGGCGCTCGCCGAGGCGCTGGCCGCCCCGGTCGTCACCACCGCCAACGGCAAGGGGATCGTCGACGAGACGCATCCGCTGTCGCTCGGGGTGTCACTGCACAGCCCGTCCGTACAGAAGTGGCTGGCCGACTGCGACGCGGTGCTCGCGGTCGGCACCGAGCTGGCCGAGTCCGATCTGTGGGCCGCGCCGCCGGCGCTGAGCGGCACGCTGATCCGGGTCGACATCGACCCCGCCCAGATGTACGCGGGACTGCCCGCCGATCTGGCGCTGGTCGGCGCGGCGCACCCCACGCTGGAGGCACTGCGGAAGGCGCTGAAGGAAGCAACCGGGGACTCGGGTACGCCGGACAGTGCCGCCGCGGTCCGGGCGCTGCGCGCCGCGCGGGATGCCGAGACCGCCGAGCGCGACGCCCGCTGGGTGCCGTATCTGCGCGCCGCACGGGCCGTGCTGGACGCCGACGCGATCTGGACCTCGGACAGTGCGCAGTGCTGCTACTACGGCGCCCTGCCCCATCTGCCCATCGGCCCGCGAGGGCGCTATCTGCACCCGACCGGCTTCGGCACGCTCGGCTACGCGCTGCCCGCGGCGATCGGCGCGAAGACCGCGTACCCCGACCGGCAGGTCGTGGCGCTCAGCGGGGACGGCGGGCTGCAGTTCTCCGTGCAGGAGCTCGCCACCGCTGCCCAGCTGGGGCTGCCGCTGCCCGTCGTGGTGTTCGACAACGGGGGTTACGGGGAGATCCGCGCCGAGATGACGGCGCGCGGCGACACCCCCACGGGCGTCGATCTGCCGTCCGTCGACCTGCCCGCGCTGGCGCGGGCGTACGGCGGCCACGGCGCCCGTGCCGACACCCCCGAGGCGCTCGCCCGCGCCCTGTCCCAGGCCCTGACCACTCCTGGGCCCACCGTGATCACCGTGACCGAGGAGACCCCCCGATGACGACACCTCCGGTGTCCCGCCCCGCCGCCCCGTCCGCCCCGCTGGTTTCGCTCACCTGGACCGACCACGTCACCGGCCGCCAGGGGCACCTGGTGATCGACCGGCTGGTGCGCGGGGTGTCCAGCGGCGGACTGCGGATGCGGGCTGGCTGCACCCTCGACGAGGTGGCGGGGCTGGCCCGCGGCATGACGATGAAGGAGGCCCTCCACTTCGACGCCGATGACATCGGGGCCCGTTACATACCGCTGGGCGGCGCCAAGGGCGGCATCGACTGCGACCCGCGCGCCCCGGAGGCCTACGGCGTACTGGTGCGCTATCTGCGGGCCGTGCGCCCGTACATTGAGAACATGTGGACGACGGGCGAGGACCTGGGACTCACCCAGGACCTCGTGGACCGGGCGGCGGCCGAGGCCGGGCTCGTCTCCACGGTCCAGGCCGTCCATCCGCTGCTCGACGACGAGACGGCGGCCCGGCAGCGTCTCGCCGACGCATTCGCCGTCGAGGTGGACGGCATCGGGCTCGACGCGCTGGTCGGCGGCTGCGGGGTCGCCGAGTCGGCGCTCGCGGCGCTGGACCGGGCGGGCGTCCCGTACCGGGAGGCAAGGGTCTCCGTACAGGGGCTCGGCACCATGGGCGGGGCGACGGCGCGTTTCCTGGCGCGGGCCGGGCTGACCGTGGTCGCCGTGGCCGACATCAAGGGCACGATCGCCAATCCGGCCGGCCTGGATGTCGAGGCGCTGCTGGCCGCCAGGGACGGGTACGGGACGGTGGACCGCGGCGCGCTCCGGGACGGGGACCGGGAGCTGCCCGCGGACGCATGGCTGGAGCAGGAGGCCGAGATGCTGGTACCAGCAGCCGTTTCGTACGCGATCGACGCTTCCAACCAGGCGCGGATTCGGGCTCGTTGGGTCGTCGAGGCGGCGAACATGCCGGTGCTCGCGGAGGCGGAGGCACTGCTCGCGGCGCGCGGGATCACGGTGCTGCCGGATGTGGTCGTCAACTCCGGTACGAACGCCTGGTGGTGGTGGACACTGTTCGGTGACATCGGCGCTGACGCCGACGAGGCGTTCGAACACACCCGCCGCTCGATGCGGGCCCTGATCGACCTGATGCTGGCCCGCGCCGAGGCCGACGTCTGCACCCCGCGGGCCGCCGCGCATGCCATCGTCGCCGACCGGCTGCCGGTGATGGCGCAGCGGTTCGGCTGGTACCACTGAATCCAACTGCACCGGCGCTCAAGGCCGTTACGGCGATCACCCAGGTGTACGGCGGGTAGCTGCCATGGCAGCTACCCGCCAGCCCCGACCTCCAGCTCAAGGCAGTCATGCTCCTGACATGCTCACCTCACCACCCCCTGAAAACATACGAGTTCACGAGCTGAGAATGAGACGGACCAGATGGGCGGCGGTCTGCGCCACCGCACTTGCCGCCGCCCTTGCCGGTGGAACACTGCCCGCCGCCGACAACACACCCGCCTTCGCCGCCCCGTCCACATCCTCGGAGGCGGGCGGCGCGAGCGGCACCGTCACCCTGCTGACCGGCGACGTGGTGACGTACTCCGGCCGTGGGGGCGACGTACAGATCAGCTCGATCGTGCCGGGAACCGGCCGCGAAGGCATGGGCTTCACCCGCTTCCGGGCCGGGGGCCACGAGTACGCGGTACCGATCGACGCCATGGGCCAGATCTCGTTGCCGTTCTCGGCACCGGCTACGACCGGGACCACCCCGATCTGAAGAGCGCCGTCGTCGCCTCGCGGGACTTCACCGGAGACGGCGACGTGCAGGACATGCAGGGCCACGGCACCCATGTGTCTTCGATCACCGCCGGCTCCGGGGCCGCCTCCGAGGGCCGGTACGCGGGTGTCGCGGGCACCGGGCCGAGACGGCACCGGGTGCGGAAAGCGGGAGCACGGTCCTGGCGGACGACAACGGAAAGGTGCTGGCCCGCAATGCCGCACCGGGACGCGCCACATTCGACCTGCCGCGCAGGACTGGTACCGGCTGACCGTCGATGCCACGCGTACGTCGCCGGATCCGGTGACCTGGATGCTCGGGACCAGGGTCACCAGCGAGTGGCGTCTTCGCTCCGGGCACGAGCAGTCGGCCGCACCGGCCCGGCTGCTGGACCTCGAGTACCGGCTGCCGCTCACCGGCGAGAACGCGGCCGACCCCGCGAAACCGCTCGACTACACGGTCGGTCTCTCCGCACAGGGCAGCCGGAAGGCGCTGCCCATCGCCTCGCTGAAGGTCTGGTACGCAACGGACGGCACCGACTGGAAGCAGGCCGCGGCGGCTCGTGGGGCGGACGGCCGCTGGAAGGTCACCGTGCCGGCCCTCGAGACCGCCAAGGTCGATCTGAAGTCCACCGTCACGGACACCTCCGGTGCTTCGCTGACGGAGACCCTGATCGACGCGTACAACTCCGGCTGCGCCGACATCTGGTGCTGACGGTGCAGGTCGGCGCCCCGGGCGTCGGGTGAGGCAGAGCCTGTCCGACGGTTCAGGGTCGGACAGGCCCCGGGGGCGGGGCCGCACGCGGCTCCGCCCCCGGCCTGCCCGGGCCCCGCACATTCGCTAGGGTGACGCGGTGGCAAGAGTGCGGTTGAGCGTGGCGGAACGACGCGAGGAGCTCCTGCGCGCTGCCGTCGAACAGATCGAGGTGCGGGGGGTCGCAGCGGTACGGATCGCCGACGTGGCCGCCGTGCTCGGTGTGAGCAATGCACTCGTGCTCTACCACTTCTCGACCAAGGAGAAGCTGGTCGCGGCCGCCTTCGCGCATGCCGCCGAGGCCGACCTCGCCCATCTGCGCAAGCTGCTGAGCCGCCGCACCAGTGCCGTACGACGGCTGCGCGCCGCCGTCCGCTGGTACGCCCCGACGGGCCAGGCCAAGGGCTGGCGGCTGTGGATCGAGGGCTGGGCGGCCTCACTGCGCGACCCGGCGCTGCGCAATGTGGCCGGCGATCTCGACCAGCAGTGGAAGGCGGAGCTGGCCGAGGTCATCGAAGAGGGCGCCGCCGCGGGTGAGTTCCACTGCGACGACCCGATGTCCGTGGCCTGGCGGCTGACCGCCCTGCTGGACGGTCTGGCCGTGCAGATGACGTCGTACGCGGGTCCGCTCTCCCGGGCCACGATGCTGGCCTGGACCGACGAGGCCCTCGCTCGCGAACTCGGCATCGACCGTGCGGCACTGACGGCCTGAATCGCGTACCCCCGCCGGGATCACCCCGGCGTGCCGGCTTCCCCGCGGTCCGGGTGGAGGACACCGAGCCGTACGGCGTCGCGTTCGGGCCGGATGGCGGCGACGCCGAAGACCCCGGCGGTGAGCATGACCGCGGCAGCGCTGAGGAAGGCTGGGGACGGAGGAGGACGCCTACTACATCCTCGACCCCCAAGGAGCCGAGGCGGCGTGCGGGGGACAGCGCATGTTCATCTCCCCCAAACTGGACCTGGTCGTCGCGCACTTCGCCTCCCAGGTCATGTCGCCCTCGGTCCCCCCGGCGCCGCTGGTCCAGGCCTTCATACGGATCGGCGCCCACCTCGACGCCGGGATCTGAAAGGCGCTCCGCCTGCTCGGCCGACGAAGGTCAGGTCTGGCGCAGGGGTGCGTACGCCTCCCCCTGGAGTCCGAACGTCCAGGCCACGCCCTCCTTCGCGGTCCTCGTGCCGGGCGGCACCCGGAGCCAGTAGGTGCGGTGGGTTCCGTCCGGCTCCGGGGTGGAGTTGACGACCTCGACCATCACCACGTCCTCGTCGCCGTCCAGCGCGATCCGCCAGAGGATGCCCGTCTCGTCCCGATGGACCGGCTCGGCGCCGGACTCGGTGAGGTAGCGGTCGTAGCCGTAGAACTCCAGCATCACGCGGCGCAGTTCCGCGTTCTCCTCCTCACGTATCCGCTCGGGGGTCAGGGAGTTGAGTTCCGCGAGGAATTCGGCGGGCACGGGCATGCCCCGCCAGGCGTGGAGCGCAAAGCCGTCGCGGTAGGCGAGCGCCGGGCCGTCCCCGCGGTCGAGCCGCCCGGCCTCGTCCCGGTGGAGCGCTTCGGGGCGCTCGCTTATCACCACGACGCGCTCGAAGGGCCACCACCAGCCCGCGTGCCGGGCCACCTCGGCAAGCCCGTTCAGCCGGTCGCCCCGGCCGTCGAATGCCGCGAGCCAGGCCGCGTCGTGCTGTCCCAGGACCGCGTCGAGCAGAACCAGCCGGACATCGGACTCGTCCTCCGGGCGCTCCGTCAGGTCCGCGACGACACCGGCCCTGATCCGCTCGGCGAGCGCCGCCGTGGTCTCCCAGAGCTGGGCCCCTGTCGCGGACCACAGGGCGGACCAGCCCGCCGGGCCCAGCTCGTCGTACATCCGGCGCCGCTCCTGCGCCCAGGGCCGGGTCCGTACCTCGTCACGCACCGAGCGTCCGGCGTCGACGAGCTTCTCGACGACCTCCACTGCGGCCCTGGGCGACTCGACCCAGACGATCCGCTCCGGCTCGGCAAGTCCTGCGCTTCGGTAGGCGAGCCGCAGCCCGTCCTCGGCCGCGGCCCGGTCCGCCGCGCCGGTCGCCGCTGCCACGGCCCGCCATGAGTCCACGTACTGCATCGGTTTTCCCCGTCCTCTGATTCTGTGTTCTGCGTCGTCGGTGTTCTGTGCTGTTCAGTGCTGCAGGCCGGGCGGGCCCGGCAGCGTCAGTCCGCAACGATGCGGACCGCGCCCGGGGCGTACTCCCGCTGGCGCACCACGCGGTACCAGCCCTTCGACAGCGGTATCGCCGCGTGCTCCTCGTGCACCACCCGCCCGCCTTCGGGGAGATGGAGCAGCATCGGCCCGAAGGCACCCGCCTCGCGCATCAGCCGACCCGGCCCCTGAACCGCATGGGCATGACCGGTGACCTCGCCCAGCGCGAGGATCATCCGCCCTCGGCCGTCCCTCGGTTCACCCGGCGCGTCCACAAGGTGCGCGGGCACCGCCGACTCCTCCAACGACACGATCAGTACATCGCCCTGCCGGTACACAGACGTCTCCCCTCGATGGCCGCACCCGCTGTGCCGGCCACGAAGAAAACGCTAAGGGGAGGGTCTGACAATCGACCGACGACCGGCTCCCACGGGTGTCGGTGGACATGCCACGGACGGTCCCCGGTCGCGCCGTTGTCAGTGCGGCTTGATAAACCTTGCGGACATCAGCCGTCCCCCAGTACCAGGAGCCCAGGGTCATGTCCGGTGTGGACCATCTGCACGAGTTGCTCGGCCTTCCCGCTGTCGACTTCCAGCACGCGACGAAGGAAACACCGGTGCAGGCCGCCGATGCGGCGGCCTGGCGCATCTCGGTCGATCCGTACGACGACGAGTGCGAGATGACCTGGGAGGAAGCGTTCCAGGCGTTTCTGACGGCGGTCGACCCGGCCGGTGTGCGGGCGCTCATCATCGGTCAGTGGGGCGAGTCCTACGAGGAGACCTCGTCCTACCCGATCGATCTGGTCATCGCCGCGGCCGACCGGCTGACCTCGCTGGAGGCCGTCTTCGTCGGCGACATCACGCCGGAGGAGAACGAGATCTCCTGGATCGAGCAGTCCGATGTCACCGCGCTGCTGACCGCGTTCCCCGGCCTGCTGGAGCTGGGCGTGCGCGGCGGCACGGATCTGGTCTTCTCCCCCACGAAGCACGAGCGGCTGCGTTCGCTGACCATCGAGACCGGCGGCCTGCCGGTCGGAGTGATCCGCGGCATCCTGGACAGCGAACTGCCCGCGCTGGAGCGGCTCGATCTCTGGCTCGGCGTCTCCGCGTACGGGGGCGACGCCGATGTGGCGGACTTGGCACCCCTGCTCTCCGGCTCCCGCTTCCCCCGCCTCCACCACCTCGGTCTGCGCAACAGCGAGGTGCAGAACGAGATCGCGGCGGCCGTCGGGGGTGCCCCGGTCGTCGCCCAGCTCCGCACCCTCGACCTGTCGCACGGCACGCTGGGTGACGAGGGCGCGGCGGCGCTGCTGGACGGCCAGCCGCTCACCCATCTCGAACGGCTGGATCTCCACCACCACTTCATGTCCGAGCCGATGGAGCGCCGGATCACTCAGGCGCTGGAACCCCATGGGGTGCAGGTCGATGTGTCGGAGCGCGAGGAGCCCTGGGGCGGTCGCGGTGCCGAAGGCCGCTACACCGCGATTTCGGAGTGATGCGCGATGACTGAGATCGAACACCCGGAGACGTTCCACGGCCTGCGCGTCCTGACCCTGCCGGGACCGGACCAGTCGCGCACCGGCCCTCTCCCTGCCGCCGACTCGGTCGCGTGGCGGCTGGAGAGCGCCTGGCAGGGCGATCTGACGTTCGCCGCACTGTGGCAGCACTTTCTCGACACGGTCGACACTTCGCGGGTACGGGCGCTGCTGATCGGTCCCTGGTGGCAGGAGGAGTACGAATCCTTCGCACCCGTCGTCGAGCTGCTGGCCGGCCATGCGGACCGCTTTCCGGCCCTGAAGGCGCTCTTCCTCGCCGATGTCGTCGGCGAGGAGTGCGAACTGTCGTGGCTTGAGATGTCCGACATCACCCCGGTGATCGAGGCGTTCGGACAGTTGGAGGAGTTGACGGTACGCGGGTGCGGCGAGCCGATCGACGGCATGGAGACGCTCGGCCTGCAGCCGGTGCGGCACAAGGCGCTCAAGTCGCTGCGGTTCGAGTCGGGCGGACTGCCGTCCGGCATCGTTCAGGCGATCGGAGCGTCGGAGCTGCCCGCGTTGGAGCGCCTCGAACTCTGGCTCGGCGTCATTGAGTACGGCGGGGACGCTACGGTCGAGGACCTCGCGCCGCTGCTGTCGGGGGCGGCGTTCCCGGCGCTGCGCCATCTCGGGCTGCAGAACAGCGAGATCCAGGACGAGATCGCGGCCGCGATTGCGTCCGCCCCTGTCGTGGCCCAGTTGGAGTCGCTCTCCCTCGCGATGGGAACCCTGGGCGACGAAGGCGCCGAGGCGCTGCTCTCGGGCCAGCCGCTCACCCACCTGGCCTCGCTGGATCTGCACCATCACTACATCAGCGACCCGTTGGTGGACCGCCTCAGGAACCTGCTCGGTTCCGACCGGGTGAACGGCGGGCTCCATGAGACCGAGTACTGGGATCCGGAAGAGGACGACGACCGCTATGTCGCCGTCAGCGAATAGCACAATCGGCCCGGCGCCGCGCTTCGCCGTCGTGGGTGTGCCCGGCAACCGCAGGGTCGCGCTCTTCCAGGACGCCGTGCGCGCCGCCGGGCTGCCGCCCGCGCGGGTCGTGCCCTGGCTGGACGTCCTGCGCGGAAAGGCCGCCTTCCGGCCGGGCGAGACCGTACGGATGGACTCGCCCGGCGAGGAGGCCGAGGTGGAGCGGCTGCTCCGGGCGGTCGACGATCCGACCAGGGTCGAGGGGACCGCCCTGTGGTACGCCCGGTTCACCACGGCCGTACGGGCGGTGGCGCATGCGGCTGCCGCTTCCGGTGCCGTGCTGCTCGACGACCCCGGCGAGGTCGCGGTGCTCTTCGACAAGCGGCTCTGCCATGCCGCGCTGGACAGCGCCAAAGTGCCCGTACCCGCGTCGCCGACCTCGGGAGCCGCGGCCCCCGTGGTGCGCGACTGGGCGGATGTACGCGAGCGCATGGCGACGCACGGCATGCCCCGGGCCTTTGTGAAGCTCGCACATGGCTCGTCCGCCTCGGGGGTCCTGGCCGTGGAGACAGCCGGGCCCGGCCGGGTCAGGGCGACCACGTCGGTCGAGCGGGACACGGCCGGCCGGCTCTTCAACTCGTTGCGGGTGCGTCGTTGCACGGCGGAGCGGGAGGTCGCGGCGATCGTCGACGCGCTCGCTCCGGACGGCCTGCACATCGAGCGCTGGCTGCCCAAGGCCTCCCAGCACGGCCGGGCAGCGGATCTGCGGGTCGTGGTGGTGGCCGGCCGGGCCACCCACGCCGTCGTACGCACCAGCCACTCCCCCATGACCAATCTTCACCTCGGCGGCGAGCGCGGAAGTCTCGACGGCGTCCGTGCGGCCGTCGAGGCCGCGGGCGGCAGCTGGGCCGAGGCCCTTGCCGTGTGCGAGCGGGCCGCGGCCTGTTTCCCGAACACACTGTGTGTGGGCGTCGATCTGCTGCCCGCGACCGGCTGGCGGCGCTTCGCCGTCGGCGAGGTCAACGCCTTCGGCGATCTGCTGCCACGGCTGACCGGACTTCCCGGCAGCGGAGCCGAGGACCTGGACACCTATGCGGCGCAGGTCGCCGCCGTACTGAACAGAGCAAGGAACCACCGTGCAACCGCCACTCCCTGACACCGCGCCCGCCTCCGTGGGCGCCCGGAACCCGGACATGAGCGAGATCGTGGGGAGCCACGATCTCCTGCTCATCACCCTCGACACGCTGCGCTACGACGTGGCGGCGGAGCTCGCCGCCGCCGGACGCATACCGCATCTGGCACGCCATCTGCCCGGCGGTGTCTGGGAGAAGCGGCATGCGCCCGGCAGCTTCACCTACGCCTCCCACCAGGCGATCTTCGCGGGATTCCTGCCGACCCCGGCCGGCCCCGGCCCGCACCCCCGGCTGTTCGCGGCACGTTTCGCGGGCAGCGAGTCCACCGCTTCGGGCACCTTTGTCTTCGACACCCCCGATCTGCTGTCCGGCCTCGCCGATGTGGGCTACCGCACGGTATGCATCGGCGGCGTCGGCTTCTTCAACCGGCAGGGGCCGCTCGGCTCCGTACTGCCCGGCATGTTCCAGGAGAGCCACTGGGAACCGGAGTTCGGCGTCGCGTCGCCCACCTCCTTCGAGGCTCAGGTGGCCCGCGCCGAGCAGGTCGTCGCCGAGCTCCCCGCCGAGCAGCGGCTGTTCCTCTTCGTCAACGTGGCCGCCCTGCACCAGCCCAACTGGTTCCACCAGCCGGGGGCCACGCGTGAGGCGGGAGATTCCCGCGCCACCCATGCCGCCGCCCTGGAGTACGTCGACGCACACATCGGCCGGCTCTTCGCCGCCGCAAGCAGCCGCCGCCGCTGTTTCGCCATCGTCTGCTCCGACCACGGCACGGCGTACGGGGACGACGGCTACACCGGTCACCGGCTCGGACACGAGTCCGTCTGGACCGTTCCGTACGCCCACTTCTTCCTGGAACCGGGGACCACCGCACCATGAGCCGCACCACGACCGTCGCGCACACCACCCGCCCGTACCAGAGCTATGTCTACGCCTATCCGCACAAGACCGCCTATCGCCCCCTCGCCGACCGGCCGGCGCTGCGCGAGCTGTGGGCGGCCGAGCGCAAGGAGGCACTCTCGCTCTATCTCCACATACCCTTCTGCGAGGTCCGCTGCGGCTTCTGCAATCTCTTCACCCGGATCGGCGCTCCCGATGAGCTGACGACCCGGTATCTCGACGCGCTGGACCGGCAGGCCACCGCAGTCCGCGACGCGCTGGGCGACGACGGGCCGGTGCGTTTCGCCGCGGCAGCGTTCGGCGGGGGCACGCCCACATTCCTGACCGCGGCGGAGCTGGAGCGGCTCTGCGACATCGCGGAGAAGCGAATGGGTGCCGATCTGCGGTCCGTTCCGCTGTCGGTCGAGACGTCGCCGTCGACCGCGACTGCCGACCGGCTGGCCGTCCTCGCCGACCGCGGGACGACCAGGATCAGCATCGGTGTGCAGAGCTTCGTCGAAGCCGAAGCGCGTGCCGCAGTGCGCCCGCAGCGCCGCGCCGATGTGGAGGCGGCGCTGGACCGGATACGTGATGCCCGCATCCCGGTCCTGAACATCGACCTGATCTACGGCATCGACGGACAGACCGAGGACAGCTGGCGCACCTCGCTGGACTCGGCGCTCGGTTGGCAGCCGGAGGAGTTGTACCTCTACCCGCTGTATGTCCGCCCGCTGACCGGTCTCGGGCGGCTCGGCTCGGACGGCGAAGCAGCGGCGGACGCCGCCTGGGACGAACAGCGGCTGCGACTGTACCGCACGGGCCGGGACCATCTCCTCGCCCACGGCTACGAACAGGTGTCCATGCGGATGTTCCGCCGCGCCGACGCCCCACGGACGGACGGCCCCGACGACTACGCCTGCCAGACCGACGGCATGATCGGCCTGGGGTGCGGCGCCCGTTCGTACACCTCGAAGCTGCACTACTCCTTCGACTACGCGGTGGAGATGCGGGAGGTGCGGGCGATCATCGACGGCTACACCGCGACCGAGGACTTCTCGCGCGCCGAGGTCGGACGGCACGTCGACGGCGACGAGGCGCGCCGCCGCCACCTCCTGCAGTCCGTCCTCCAGGCCAAGGGGCTGCGACCGGCCGACTACCGGGAGCGGTTCGGCACCTCCCCGGCCGATGACTTCCCTGCTGAACTGGCCCGGTTCGAGGCGCGCGGCTGGCTCGACAATACGGCCGGGGCGTCCGGCCTGCTGCGGCTCTCCCCCGAGGGCCTGGCCCACTCCGACGCGCTGGGCCCCGAACTCTTCTCCCCCGGCGTGCGGGCCGCGATGGCCGCGTACGAACTGAAGTGAGCACGGCATGGACCTGACCATCCTCTACCGCGGTCCGCTCGCGTCCTGCGACTACGACTGCCCGTACTGCCCGTTCGCCAAGCGGCGCGACAGCCGGGAACAGCTGCGGGCCGACCGCGCCGCGCTGGAGCGGTTCACGGCGTGGGCCGCGGCGCAGACCGGAGACCGGATCTCGGTCCTGTTCACCCCGTGGGGGGAGGGTCTGGTCCGCTCCTGGTACCGGCGTGCCCTGGTCGAGCTGGCGCAGCTGCCGCACATCGGAAGGGTCGCGATCCAGACCAACCTCAGCAGCCGCACGGGGTGGCTGGCCGAGGCCGGAGACGCCGGCCGCGAGAAGATCGCGCTCTGGTGCACGTACCACCCGGGGCAGACGCCGTACGAGCGGTTCCTCACCAAGTGCCGGGAGCTGGCCGCGCTCGGCGTCCGCCACAGCGTCGGTGTCGTCGGTCTCGACGACCATCTCGACGAGGCCAGGCGGCTGCGTGCCGCTCTGCCGGACGAGGTCTACCTCTGGGTGAACGCGGCGGAGGGACACACCTATACGGACGAGGAGGCGGACCGCTGGACGGCCCTTGACCCGCTCTTCCCCTACAGCCGGCAACCGCACCGGTCGGCCGGGCTGCCCTGCCGGACGGGCGAGTCGGTCATCTCGGTGGACGGTGACGGCACGGTGCGGCGCTGCCACTTCGTCCCGGCGGAGCTCGGCAATCTCTACGACGGGAGCTACCGGCGCGCTCTCGGCCCGCGCGCCTGTCCACTGGCCGTCTGCGACTGCCACATCGGCTATGTGCATCTGGAGACGCTGCCGTTGTACGACGTCTTCGCGGGCGGTGTGCTGGAGCGGATACCGGCGCCGCCGCTGTCGTCGCTCGCGGGACGGGCCTGAGGTTCAGGCCCGTCCCGCGAGCGAGGGCACTGCGGTGGTGGACGCCCGCCAGGGTCTGTCCGGCGAAACACGCCCTAAAGCGGCAGCAGGTCAGGCCGCTTCGCCTCGACGTGGTCGCCGGAGGACTCACCGCGCAGCCGTCGCCCGATCCACGGCACCAGGTACTCGCGCGCCCAGTGGATGTCGTCGCGCCGTACTTCGAGCGTGCCGCGCTGTGCTTGCGGGGGCCATTCCTGGTCGGGGTCGGCAGGCACATCGAGGCCGAGGACCTGGGCGGCGCGCAGCGCGACCCTGGTGTGTCCCTCGGGCGACAGATGGAGCCGGTCGTCGTCCCAGGCGCGCCTGTCCTGAACGGACCGGAGCGACCACAGGTCGAGGACCGGGCAGTCGTGTCGGTCGGCGATGGACCGCACATGGGCGGTGTAGGTGGCGATCTTGCCGCGCAGATGGCGCAGCACGGGAACACCACGGGTGTCGAAGCCGGTGGTGACCAGGACGGTGCCGACCGATGCGGTCAGCTCGGCGACCGCGCGCTCGAAGCGCTCGGCCACGTCGTCGGGGTCGGTGCCGGGCCTGATGATGTCATTGCCGCCCGCGCAGAAGCTCACCAGGTCGGGTGCGAGCTCCTTGGCGCGCGGCACCTGCTCCTCGACGATCTGGTCGAGGAGGCGTCCGCGTACGGCGAGATTGGCGTACCTGAAATTCCCGTGAGCGGAGCCTTCGGTGCTCGTCGCCGCATCGGAGTCCGGGAGCTGGTCCGCGAGAAGTACCGCGAAACGGTCCGCCCAGCCGACGAAGGTCCCGTCCGGGCCGGGGTCACCGACTCCCTCGGTGAAGCTGTCGCCAATCGCTGCGTACGACCCGATGACGCATTGTCGGTTGATGACGCCACGTTGGTTTTTTCTCGAATCGTCTGCCATAAACGCTTATCCTGCACCGCCGAATGTGACCTACGCGACCGTAATAAAGGGTTGACGGGTGGTGAGATGGGCCACCCTGTAAGGCTTTGGTAAAGAGGGAATAAGCGGAAGGGCGGTGCGCCGCCGCGCACCGCCCTTCCGCTTTTCTCAGGTCATGCCTTGTTGCTCAGCGTCCCTGCCGTTCGGCTCAGACGTAGATGCCGTGCGAAGCCAGGAAGGCGATCGGATCGATGTCCGAGCCGTACGCCGGGCCCGTGCGGACCTCGAAGTGCAGGTGCGGTCCGGTGGCGTTGCCGGTGGCGCCGGAAAGGCCGATCTGCTGACCGTTGCTCACGGTCTGGCCCTCGGAGACGGAGATCGAGGACAGGTGGCCGTACTGCGAGTAGTGGCCGTCGGCGTGCTTGATGACGACCTCGTTGCCGTACGCGCCACCCCAGCCGGCGCTGACGACGGTGCCGGAGGTGATGGCCTTCACGCTGGTGCCGGTGGAGACGGGGAAGTCGATCCCGGTGTGGCTGCCGCTGGACCAGTTCGAGCCGGAGGCACGGTATCCGGTGGTGTGGTTGCCGGGGACCGGGTGGCTGTAGCCGGAGCTGTTGTTCTGGTCGGCCGGGGCGGAGGTCGAGGCCTGGGACTCCGTGGCCGTAGAGGCCTCGGCCGGGGCGGACTCGGCCGGGACGGACTTCTCCGCGGCCGACGAAGGCGCCGACGGAGCCTTCGACGGGAGGGACGAGTCCGTACCGGCACCGGTGGGCGCGGAGTGGCCCCCCGCCTTGCCGTCGAGCGTCAGCTCCATGCCCGGGAAGATCAGGCTGGGGTCTTCGCCGACGACCTCGCGGTTGTCCTGGTACAGCTTCTGCCAGCCGCCCTCGATCCCCTGCTCGTCGGCGATCTTTGACAGGTAGTCACCGGAGACGACGGAGTACGTCGTGGTGGCGTCCTGCTTCTGCGCGACCGGCTTGGCCGGGGCTGCGGAGGCCGACTGCGGGGCGGCGGGGGCGGCCTGCTCCGCGGCGGCGGCGCCGGTGGCACCGAGCAGCGGCAGTGCGATGACGGCGCCGCCGGTGGCTGCGGCGGCGACGCCACGGGCGATGGTGCTGGACTTCGTACGACGGTGCTTACCCGATATGGGCATGTGGTGCTTCCTCTCCGGCGCCTACGAGGTGAGCTGTCGGGTTCGGGCTGGAGATGCCCGGCCGCGCTGAACGCGGCTTCACCCCGAGCCGGCCGGAATTCTCCGATCGGCGGCTTACCTGGTTCCCCCGCTCCTGCCACACGATGAGTGGATGTGAATTCCGGACGGCGGCAGGATTAGGCGGTCCGTCCGGATTGACGGCGACCGTAAGCGAGTCGGGACGGCAAGAACAAGCCACTGGTTCCGTACCGGAATCCGCGCCGGGAAATCGGCGCGGAATTCCGGTCACACTCCGTGGATTAAGGATCTTGAATTTCCGCGCCACGCATGGAATACCCGACCACCCCTCCTGCACGCACCGTCACGGATATGATCCCGCTCACGACAGGGCGACCATCTCCCGCGCCGGCGGGGCAAGTTATGCCAAATCGGCCTATTACGGACACGTCATGCCCGTCATCCGCGCCGGAGCCTCAGCACCCTCGCGCACACCCGGGGAAGCGCTGCACCCAGTCAGGGTGCGCGCGACAGAGATCGCTGTCGGCATTGATCATTTCCGGCTCTACCCGGATACCGAACTGCATTCCGAACCCGTGCACTTCGTCGGCAAGCGGCTTCAGTCCGCCGGAAAAGGGGTGTGGATTCGGCGTCCGGTCGCCCAGCCCTGCCCGGTCGCTGGCGCGCTGCCCGAACCATGCGTCGTCCACGACGAACAGCTCGACGCCCATCACGGCGGCGCGCTCGACGAGGGCGCGCTGCTGCTCCTGCGAGATGTCGAAGCCGGTCGCCTCCCAGGAGTTGTAGAGCACCGGCCGCAAACTCTCCGCGTCCGGGCCACATGGGCCAGCTGCCAGACATGCCAGGCCCGGCTCGCCCCGCCGAATCCCTCCACACTCCACAGGCCGGCGAAGACGGGTGTGACGTACGACTCCCCCGGTGCGAGCAGCAGCAGCCCCGCGTCGTCGCAGCCGGCACCACCGGTGATCTGCACCAGCCCGTCGGAGAGCCGCTGTACGGAGATCCGCCACGCCCCGGACCAGCCGAGCGCAACCGGGGCCACCCTCCACCGGGTACTCCTCACGGCCGTCGAGCGGGGATTCAAAACCCCTGAAGGGCGACTCGGGCGCTGCGGTCAGGGGCTTCGGCGGCGGCGTGGGGGATCCGCGACCCCCGGTGCAGATGGACCAGCTCATCCCGTTCGGTGAGGGCGCAGTGCGTACTGCTGCTCGCCCCGGCGAGCAACCAGGTCCAGCCCTTGTCGCCAGCCTTGACCATCACCCCCACATTCCAACATTTTCGCACATCATCGATCATCGCCGGGATGGCGGGCAATGACCCTGCACGGAATTCACCGGGCAAATTCGCCGCAGGGGCACCGGGGTTCACGGAAGTGTCGACAAGCGAAGGCCGAGATGATTGCCTGAGGAATCAATGTCGTATCGTCGCGGAAGTGGCCTCGTCGGCGACTCGCGTCGACGCCAGACACTCCAGGAGTCACTGTGACGCAGCAGTTGCCGCAGGTCCCGTCGGCGGAACCCGAGCTGACGGGTGTCCGCAACTTCCGTGATGTGGGCGGGCTGCCCACCGTGGACGGCCGGCGGGTGCGGCATGGACGGCTCTTCCGCAGCGGTCACCTCGCGCACGCCACCGCCGAGGACGCCGCCTTCCTCGGCGGCCTCGGTCTGCACACGGTCTTCGACTTCCGCAATGCGGCCGACCACCGGCTCGACGGCCTGGACGTGGAGCTGCCGGGCGTACGGAATCTGAGCATCCCGCTCTCCGACCCCGCGGACGGCGCCGAGTTCTGGCGGATGGTCCGCGACGGCGACCTCGACCAGCTGCGCTCCATCCTCGCCGGCGGCAAGGGAACGAACCGGATGATCGCCTCGTATCGCGCGATCATCCGAGACCGTACCGCTGAGCACAGCCGGGTCCTGCACGCCCTGGCCGAGGACAGTGTTCCGGCGTTGATGCACTGCGCGGCGGGCAAGGACCGGGCCGGTCTGTCGATCGCGGTGTCATTGCTCGCGGTCGGCGTCGAGCGCGACGCCATCGAGGCCGACTACCTCAAGTCCAACGACGCCCACCGCCGCTACAAGGTGCACCGCAGCGACACCTCGGCGGACGGCATGTCGGCCGAGGTGATGGAGCTGCTCAATCCGCTCTTCGGCGCCCATGCCGACTACCTCGCCGCGGTCTTCGCCACCATCGAGGAGACCTGGGGCGGCACGGAGCGCTATTTCTCCGAGGGCCTGAAGCTCGCTCCGCAGACCCGTGAGCGGCTGCGTGACCGGCTCCTCGACGAGGCGTAGCCGGACCCGCCCGTCGGCGGTGGTCAGCCCTCGCCGGCCACCGCGAAGAGCAGGTAGAGGAAGGCGGCGAAGATGTGTCCGGCGATGAGATAGGCGAACAGCCGGATCACCACGCCGCGCGGAAACTTCCGCTCCTGGGCTTCGTATGTCTTCTTGGACCCGAGCGGGTCGAAGTTTTCTGAATCGGACATGACAGTCCTCTCTGGCGACCGGGGAACCCGGTCTCAGCGACGGTGGATGCCGCTGCCGAGACACAGCTCGGCAGCGGGGCTCTGCAGCAGGGTGTGGACGAAGAGCAACTCGGCACCGTCGCGGTCGACGGCCGCGATCCGGTGCGGGGTGAGCGAGTCGAAGTGCGCACTGTCGCCAGGGAGGAGATCGTGCACGGTCTCCCCGAGTGTGACCCGGAGGTGCCCGACGAGCACATACAGCCACTCCTCGCCGGGATGGACGCGCACGAGATCACCCTGTGCGCCGTACGGAACCCGGACACGGAGCGCCTGCATCGCCCGGCCGGATCCCCCGGCCTGCTGATACATCCAGCCGTCGGCCTCGGCCCCTTCGAACCTACCGCCGCGGATGATCGCCTCACGTTCCGGAGGGGTCTCGCCGAGCAGTTCGGAAACCGTCGTACCGTAGATCCTGGCAAGACCGAGGAGCATCGGCAGTGAAGGCTGCCGACGACCCGTTTCGAGCCGGGACAGATGGGCGGGCGAGAGCCCCGCCCGCTGTGCGGCGGTCTCCAGGGTGAGACCACGGTTGCGGCGCAGATCGCGCAGACGTGGCGCGACTCCGGGCAGCTCGTCGGCCGACCCCCCGTCTGGAGTGTTCATGTACCCATTGGGCCAGGATCTTTCCTCTGAGGCAAATTTCTTACCTCAGAGGCAAACGGGCACCCAACCCTCCAGAGCCCGCGGAATCAGCGATTGGCGACGGCCTGTTTCACCAGGGTCCTGCCGAAGTCCCACATCAGCCCGCCGCCGCTGTGCGCGTCGTCCATCACCGCGGTGAACGCCGTGACGAACCGGTCGACCTCCGGCTCCCCGATCACCAGCGGAGGGATCAGCTTGATCACTTCCAGATGGTCGCCCGAGACCTGGGTGAGGATGCGGTGCTTCTGCAGCAGGGGCACCACCACCATCTGTGCGAAGAGGCCCTTGCGGGCCGCCTGCAGCATGGTCCAGCGGCTGCGCAGCTTCAGTGACGACGGCCGGCCGAACTCGATGCCGATCATCAGCCCGCGCCCGCGCACCTCGTGCAGCAGCTCATAGCCGTCCACCAGCGCGGCCAGCCGCTCACGCAGCAGGTCACCGGTGCGGCGTGCGCCCGCGACGGTCCCCTCGTTCTCCATCACCGCGAGGACCGCGAGCCCCGCCGCCATCGCCTGGGCGTTGGAGCCGAAGCTCGCGGAGTGGACCAGGACCCGGTCCATCGACGAGTAGACCTTCTTGAAGATCCAGTCCTTGCCGAGGGTCGCCCCGACCGGAACATAGCCGCCGGAGAGTGCCTTGGCGACGCAGACCAGATCGGGTTCGACGCCCTCCTCGTGCTGGTACGCGTAGAAGTCGCCGGTTCTGCCGAGGCCGGTCTGCACCTCGTCGGCGATGAGCAGCGCCTTGTGCTGGTGCAGCAGGTCCTGCGCGGCTCGCAGGAAGCCGGGCGGCGCGGCGTGGACGCCCTTGCCCTGGATCGGCTCGACCACCAGGGCCGCCACGTCTCCGCGCTTGAGCTCACGGCGCAGGGCGTCGAGATCACCGAGCCCGATGGCGGTGTCCGGCAGCAGCGGTGCGAAGCCGTCCCGGAAGCCTCTCTCCCCGTTGACCGAGAGCGAGCCGGTCGTCAGCCCGTGGAAGGCGTGGGCGCAGTAGAGGATCCTGGGTCTGCCGGTGGCGTACCGGGCGAACTTCAGGGCGGTTTCGACGGCCTCCGTACCGCTGTTGCCGAAGAAGACCCGGTCCAGGTGCGGGCTGTGCGTGAGCAGCCTCTCGGCCAGCAGTCCGGGCAGCGGCTGGCAGTCGAAGCGGGTGAGGTCGGCGAGCGAGGCGTCGAGGACGTCGTGCAGGGCCTTGCGTACGACGGGGTGGTGTCGGCCGAGGCCCATCACCCCGAATCCGGCGAGCATGTCGAGGTAGTCGTTGCCGTCCGCGTCCCAGAAATGGGCGCCCTCGGCCCGTTCGTAGACCTTGTCGAAGCCGATGGTGTGCAGCATGCGGGGCAGCTGATGGTTGAGGTACTTCGCGTGCAGTTCGTAGCGCTCGGCGCCGCGCTCCGCGAGGAGTTGCGCCAGATCGAAGCCCTTGGGCCCGTTGTCCTTCATTCCCCGCTCTCCCAGGTTCTTTCGGCTGCTTCCCCGGCGGCCGGTGCGGCGCTGATCCGTCCGGCGATCTCGACCGGTGTGAGACCGATGCCGACCGGCCCCGCGGCGCGCTTGCCGTGGGCGAGAAACCGGCGGACATGACGTCACCCGTTCCCGGAGACGGTCTCGCGCACGGCGCGCAGGGATTCCTTCAGCGATCCCATGGTGGCGAGGACGGCGGTGGGCTCGTAGCCGCAGTGCGCCATGCAGTTGGCGCAGCGCGGGTCCTTGCCGCGCCCGTACTTGTCCCAGTCGGTCTCCTCGATGAGTTCGCGGTACGTCGGGACGTACCCGTCACTCATCAGATAGCAGGGCCGCTGCCAGCCGAAGAGCGAGTAGTTCGGGATCGCCCACGCGGTGCACGGAAAGTCCGCCTTGCCCTCCAGGAAGTCCAGGAAGAGCGGCGAGTGGTTCAACCGCCAGCGGGACCGGTTGCCGCCCGCGAACGACTTCTTGAACAGCTCCCTGGTCTGCTCGACGCCGAGGAAATGCTCCTGGTCGGGTGCCTTCTCGTACGCGTAGGCGGGCGAGATCATCATCTCGTCGACCTTCAGGTCGTCATTGAGGTAGTTGAGGACCTCGATGACGGTCTGCGGGGTGTCGGTGTTGAAGAAGGTGGAATTCGTGGTGACCCGGAAGCCGCGCCGCTTGGCCTCCTTGATCGCCGCCACCGCCTCGTCGAACACGCCTTCCTTGGCGACCGATTCATCGTGCCGTTCCCGCAGCCCGTCGATGTGCACAGCGAAGGCGAAGAACGGCGAGGGGGTGAATTTCTCGATCTTCTTGCGCAGCAGCATCGCATTGGTGCAGAGAAAGACGTACTTCTTCTTCTCCACCAGCTGCCGCACGATTTCGTCGATCTGCGGGTGCATCAGGGGTTCGCCGCCCGCGATGGAAACCATGGGGGCGCCCGATTCCAGTACCGCGCCGACGGCCTGGGCCACCGGCATGCGCTGTTTCAGAACTCCGGCCGGATGCTGGATCTTCCCGCAGCCCTCGCACGCCAGATTGCAGGCGAACAAAGGCTCCAGCTCGACAATGAGCGGGAACTTGTCCCGCTTGCGGAGCTTCTGTTCAATGAGGTACGTCGCAACCTTGATGGTCTGACGGAGCGGCATGGCCATCTAGCTCACCTCCTGGGGAGCAGCAGAGATCGGTGCCATTCGTAGAAAGCCGGCAGGACGGCACGGAGAACACGGAAAGCCGATATTCCACCGCGTATCGTGCCGATGCGGACGAGCTCATGCTCCGGAGCGTCCACGACCACCCGTACGGCGGCAACCGGGCGTGGCCCGGACCGCAGGGCGGCGCGGAGAGTTACGGCGGACTCCATGTCCACCGCGATCGCTCCGGTGGCCCGTAGCTCGGCCCGCTCATGTCCGCGTACGACGTGGGCGGAGCCGGTCAGCGGACCGGTGTGGACGGTGCGGCCGGGCACCGCCCTGGCAAGGGCCTCGGCGAGCAGGCCCGCGCCGGTGCAGACCGTCGAGTTCCCGGCTTCCCGGGTCTCGTCGGCGACCACCAGGTCCCCGGGGTGCATACCGGGTGACAGCCCGGCGCAGAACCCGGAGGCGAGGACCGCCGTGCCGGGGAACCGGTCCTGACCGAGCGCCCGTGACACGGCCTCCTCCGCGGCCCTGGGGCCCATGCCCGTACGGAGTACGGTCACCGGGCCCGGAGCGTCTCCCGCCCTGCCTCTACCGCTGCGCAGGGCGAACTGCTCGATGCCGAGCGCACAGGCGATCAACAGGGGCGCGGCGGGGCCGGCCGACCCCGGGCCATCGCCCATCAGGCCCCCCTGCGGGTGGCCGTGCGGTCGGCGAACGGTTCGCCGTACACGTACCGCCCGAGTGCGGTGAGCGGGAACACCTGCCGGTAGAGGTGGTAGTTGATGGAGAAGTCCCAGGGGAAGCCGGTGCCGGTGAAGTACGGCTCGTCCCAGGAGCCGTCGGCCTGCTGGGTCTCGGTGAGCCAGGACACTCCGCGCTGCACGGCCCTGCTGTCCCGCTGCCCCGCTGCAAGCAGCGCGAGCAGCGCCCAAGCGGTCTGGGAGGCGGTCGAGGCGCCGTGCCCGATCCACTTGTCCTCGTGGTAGGAGCGCAGGTCCTCGCCCCAGCCGCCGTCGTCGTTCTGTACGGACTCCAGCCAGCCGACCGCCCGGCGGATCGCCGGATGTGTGACGGGCAGTCCGGCGGCCACCAGCGCGGGGACCACCGATCCTGTTCCGTATACGTAGTTGACGCCCCAGCGGCCGAACCAGCCTCCGCTCGCCTTCTGTTCAGCGAGCAGCCACTCGATACCGCGCCGGGTGGCGGGGTGCCCGGACCGCCCCTCGACGGCGAGCATCTCGACCACGTGTCCGGTGACATCGGCGGACGGCGGGTCGATGACCTCCCCGAAGTCGCAGAAGGGCAGCCGGTTGGGGAACGCGCTGGTGTTGTCCGCGTCGAACGCGCCCCAGGCCCCGTTGCGGGACTGCATGCCGAGATTCCAGCGCACTCCGCGTCTGATGGCGGCCTCGACGCGTGCCGTGTCGGGGTGGCGGACCCGGCGCAGTGCGAGGACCACCTCCGCGGTGTCGTCGATGTCCGGGTAGTTGTCGTTGTGGAACTCGAACGCCCAGCCGCCCGGGTTGAGTCGGGGGCGACGCACGGACCAGTCGCCGGGCCGGACGATCTCCTCGCCGAGCATCCAGTCCGCGGCCTTCACGAGCGCCGGGTGGTCGGGGCTGACCCCGGCGTCGGCGAGGGCGATGGTGGCGAGGCAGGTGTCCCAGACCGGTGACTGGCAGGCCTCGATCATCCGGGCGCCGTCCTCGCGCCAGACCGCGAACCGGTCGAGCGAGGCGAGTCCGGCCCGCATCACCGGGTGGTCCAGGTCGTAGCCGAGCAGGTGCAGGGCGATGACGGAGTACACGGCGGGCGGCTGGATGCCACCCCAGCAGCCGTCGTTCTCCTGGCGTTCGATGATCCAGCGGGCCGCGGCGTTCATGGCGGTCCGGCGCAGCGTGCGCGGCGCGATCCGGTGGTACATGTGCAACGCCTTGTCGAGGCGCTGGAAGACTCCGTCCCAGCTCGCCGCCGGAGCGGCGCGCCTGGGCGGGTTCGGGCGGAGGGGATTGGTGTGCAGCTCGTCGAGTGCGAAGGGGGCCGGGCGTACCGGCCGCTTCGCCGAAACGATGGTGAGCGGCACAATGGTCTGGCGGGCCCAGCAGCCGAAGTCATAGATGTTGAGCGGTACCCATGTGGGAAAGAACATCAGCTCGGGCGGTAGTTCCGGCAGGTCCTCCCATTTCCACCAGCCGAAGAGGGCGAGCCAGATCCGGGTGAAGACGCGGCTCGCCGCGACTCCGCCCTGTTCTCTGATCCATCCCGCGGCGCGGACCATGTGCGGTTCGTCCGGCCGGTCTCCGGCCAGCCGCAGTGCCACGTAAGCCTCGATGGTGGTGGAGAGCTCGCCGGGGCCGCCGTGAAAGGTGGCCCAGGTGCCGTTGTCGAGCTGTTCGCCGCGGATGAAACGGCCGGCCGCCTGAACGGTGGCCTCGTCCTGGATGCCGAGGAATTGACGGAGTAACAGGTCCTCGGCGTCCATGGTGACGTTGGTGGCGAGGTCGCCCTTCCACCAGCCCTGCTCGTCCTGTCTGCCGAGGAGATGCTCCACCGAGCGTTCCGCGGCCCGCCGCGCGGCGGCGAGTACGTCGTCCGCGGCGATGGTTGTGTCGGTCGGATTACTGGCCGAGGCTGCGCGGGGGTTCACAGCCCCGGTGCTTCCGTCGGTCGTCGCTGTCATGGCTTCCCCTTCGTGCAGTGTGGTCCTCTGCTGTGCTGGGGTCTCCGTCGGCCGGCGCCCGGACGGGCACCGGCCGGCGACTGCGAGTCATATGGAGCAGATGGTGATCATCTCTTTCGTACGACGACGAAGTCCGCGAGCGCTGTGAGCTGCGCCCGAGCGGTCTGCGGCATGTCGACCCGGTGCAGTGCCTCGATGGCGACCGCATGCTGTCGACGGGCCTCCTGCGCGGTCCATTCGCGGCCGCCCGCCTCCTCGATGAGCGCCGCGCGGGCGGCGAACTCCTCTTCGGAAAAGCTGTCGAAATCACTGCTCTTGGCGTCGGCGGCGAGCAGTTCGCCGAGACGTTCCGAGGCCGGTCCGCCCGCAGCGAGCGCGGCGACGACCGGCAGGGACTTCTTGCGCTGACGCAGATCGCTCCAGGTCTGCTTGCCGGTGGACTCGGGGTCGCCCCAGATGCCGAGCAGATCGTCGACGGCCTGGAAGGCGAGGCCGAGGTGGTAGCCGTACGCCTCCAGGGTGTCGGCGGTACGGTCGTCGGCGCCACCGAGGACCGCGCCGATGGAGCAGGCGCAGGCGAGCAGGGCGCCGGTCTTGTTGCCCTCCATCTCCAGGCACTCCTCGACGGTGACCCGCTCGCGGTGCTCGTAGGAGATGTCCTGGGCCTGCCCGTCGATGAGCTTGCGGGTGGCGACGGTCAGCCGGCGGGCCGCCCGGCCCGCCTCGACGGTGCCGAGCTCCAGAAGGATCTCGTTGGCGAGCGCGAAGAGCGCGTCGCCGACCAGGATCGCCTGAGCGGGGCCGTGCACCTTCCAGACGGTGTCGCGGTGGCGGCGCTGTTCGTCGCCGTCCATCAGGTCGTCGTGCAGCAGCGAGAAATTGTGCACGAGTTCGACGGCCACGGCTCCGGGGACGCCGGCCTCGGCGGCGGCTCCGGCCGCCTCCGCGGACAGCAGGGCGAGCGCCGGGCGCACGGCCTTGCCGCCGTCGCCGACGGAGGCCCGTCCCTGGGCGTCGATCCAGCCGAAGTGGTAGGCGGCGACGGTGTCCATGGGCGGTGCGAGCCGGTCAACGGCGGCCCGGAGCACCGGCGTGGAAAGGGCCCGTCCGCGCTCCAGAAGCGCGGTGACGTCCGTGGTGTCGGCCACGGTGTCGAAAGCCGGATTCGCCGGGGTCACTGACTCTCCTCTTGTTCCGGTGGTACTGCTCATGCCGCCTCCTGCAGCGGATGTTCATGGGAGCGGCCGAGCGCCCGGAGTGCGGCGTCCGCTGCGCTGAACCCGCTGCGGACGGCACCCTCCATCGTCGCGGGCCAGCCGGTGGCCGTCCAAGCTCCGGCCAGACCGAGGCCGGGGGCACGGGTGCGGGCTCCGGGCCGCAGACGGCCGACGCCGGGGGCGGGGGCGAAGGTCGCCGCACGCTCCCGGGTGACGAAGAAATCCCTGATACCGGCCCCGCGGGCGGCCGGAAGGAGCCGCTCCAGCTCGGGCAGGTAGCGCTCTCGCAGCGCGGCGACCGGGAGGTCGATCTCCTCGTCGGCCGCGGACTGGGACACCGCGAGGTACTGCCCGGGTCCGGTGAGACCCGAGGCGTCCGTGCGGTCGAAGACCCACTGGACAGGGGAGCCGAGCGCGGCGAAGAACGGGCGGCGCAGCACCTTGCGGTCGTAGACGACATGCACATTGAGGATCGGCGAGGTGCCGATGTCGAGCAGCCGCTCCGGCTCGTCGAGCGCGCCCTCGGGCAGCAGGTCGTGGGCCTCGCGCTGCGGGACGGCGAGGACGACGCTCTCCGCCTCGATCCGTTCGCTGCCGGTGTCCACGATCCAGCAGCCATCCTCCGTACGGGTGACCGAGGAGGCCTTCGTGCGCAGCTCGGTGCGTACCCCGGCGGAGTCGAGGGCCTTGCGGGCCAGCGTGTCGTGCACCTCGCCGAGCGGCACGCTCGCCCAGCCGATGTCGGCGGCGCCGGGCTCGGAGAGGAGTCCGGTCTTGAAGACCTTCGCGGCGAGGGCCAGCGAGGAGTTGGGCGCGGTGGCGTTGAGCGTGGCGACGCCGACCAGGTCCCAGAGTGCCTCGATGGTGCGCTGCGACTGACCGTGCCGGGCGAGCCAGCTACCGAAGTCGGTGGCGTCGAGCGCGGGGTCGTCGGGGTCCAGGCGGCCCAGCGCCAGTGCGGCGCGTCCGACGCTCGCCCGCTCGGTGAGCGAGAGATGCGGATAGCCGGCGAGTCCCGCGGCGAGGTGGAACGGCACCGGCAGTGCGTTGCGGCGCAGCCGTCCCAGCCGGGGGCCCGAGAGACGGCCGACATCGAGAACGGGCACGTCCAAACGGCTTTGCAGAGGTGCCAGACGTGTCCCGTCGACGCGGTCGAGGAACCAGCGGTAGGCGGTGCAGCAGCGCAGATAGACATGCTGTCCGTTGTCGACGGTCAGTTCACCGCGACGGAAGGAGAAGGCGAGTCCGCCGAGTCGGGGCCGCCCTTCGAGCAGGGTCACGTCAAGCCCGGCGTCGGCGAGACGCAGAGCGGCGGTGATACCGGCGAGTCCGCCGCCGATCACAACCGCGCGGGAGGAACGCAGGGCGTCGTCCGTCATGCACCCTCCTTTCGCAGGGTCACTTCAGTAAAGGACGCGTCAGCACACCAGGGGGTTGACCACTGATCGAAACGCGTGTCCGTGATGCACATGGTGCGCGGGATGTCCGTACGGCGCATCAGACACGCCCCCTGGCCGTCCGCCGGGAGATGTGTCGCGCATCGAGACCCGAGAGTCCACGCACCGCGACATACGCCTTCTCGTGGCCCGGCAGCGAGACCCGGCCGCGCAGCACCGCCTCGGGGTCGCGCTCGATCCGGTCGAGCAGCCGCCGGTAGATGCCCGCCATGGCCGCGACACAGGCGCCGCTGCGCCGGTCCAGCATCGGCAGCAGCCGGTACCCCTCGGCAAACAGGGTGCGGGCGCGCCGGACCTCGAAGTGGACCAGGCCCGCGAAGTCGGCGCCGGGCGGCGGGGTGGCCCGGTGGAAACCGGCCGAGCAGCCAAACTTGGCGAGGTCGTCGGCGGGCAGATACGTACGCCCGTTGCCCGCGTCCTCGCGGACGTCGCGCAGGATATTGGTCAGCTGGAGCGCGAGGCCGAGCGTGTCGGCGTACTCCGCGGCGCGGTCGGCGCCGGGAGCGCCCGGTTCCGTACCGAAGACGCCCAGGCTGAGGCGGCCGATGGCGCCCGCGACACAGCGGCAGTAGACCTTGAGGTCGTCCCAGGTCTCGTATGTCGCACCGCGCACATCCATCAGCACGCCGTCGATGAGTTCGTCGAGCCCGCCGAGCGGGAGCGGGAATCTGCGCGCGGCGTCGGCGAGCGCGACGGCCACCGGGTCGGTGTCGTCCTCCTCGATCTCGCCGTTCCTGATCCGGTCCAGGAGCGTGCGGGTGCTTTCCAGGCGGGTCCGCTTGATCTCCGGCTCCAGCTCGCCGTCACCGATGTCGTCGACACGACGGGAAAAGGCGTACAGCGCCGACATGGCCTGTCGCTTCTCGGCCGGCAGCAGCCTGATGCCGTACGCGAAGTTACGCGCCTGCTGTCCGGTGACCACCTCGCAGTAACTGTACGCGGCCTGTACCGGTGCCGACATATACGTCGTCTGTCCCTCCATGGTCAGGCTCACCCCTCTCTACGCGCTCTTCGCAAGACAACTCCCACTTCGCGCAGCAGGCTGGGCTTGGTGGGCTTGGGCGGTCCGGGCAGTACGTCGAACCCGGTGGCCGCGATCGCGGTGAGGGCGGCACGCCCCCCTCCCACGAATCCGGCGAGAAGCAGCTTGAGCCTGCCGTGGACGCTACTCACCAGAGGGGTGCCTTCATCCAGCAGTTCCCGAGCGCGTTCCGCTTCGTACGCAACCAGTGACCGCACCGATGCGCCCCCCGCGGGGGCGGCCAGATCGGTTTCACGGACATGGAACCGTGCCATGTCGTCGGCGGGCAGGTAGATCCGGTCGCGGCCGAGGTCCTCGGTGACGTCCTGGAGGTGCTCGACGATCTGCAGGGCCGTGCAGACGGCGTCGGAGCGGCGGATGCGTTCAGGGCTGGCGGTTCCGGTGATCTGCAGGACCAGACGACCCACGGGATTGGCGGAGAGCTCGCAGTAGGCGGCGAGCTCCTCGTAGGTCCCGTAGCGGCGGACCTTCTGGTCCTGCCGGTTCGCCTCGATGAGGCCGAGGAAGGGCTCGGGGGTGAGCGCGCAGCGCCGCACGGTGGGGCGCAGCGCGCGCAGCAGGGGGTGGTGCGGGCCGTCGCCCGTGGTGTCGAAGACCCGGTGCAGATCAGCCTCGAAGGCATCGAGCATGGCGAGCCGGTCCTCGGTCTGCGCGGGGTCGAGACCGAGGTGGCGGGCGTCCTCGCCACCGGGGGCGAGATCGCCGTCGCCGATGTCGTCGACCAGGCGGGCGTAGCCGTAGACGGCCATCAGGTCGTCGCGCCAGGCGCGCGGCAGAAAGAAGGGAGCTACGGGGAAATTCTCGTCCGCCGCCTTGTCGAGGGTGCTGGGCACGGCGGCATCGGGATGCGCCTGCCGGGTACGGGTCACCTCGGACCGCCCGGCGCTGGGACGGCGTGAGCACCTCGGAGCTGGAGATTTTCCGTCATTGCCGTCACATCTCCCGTTCTACACTGCTGACCCAAAACATCCCATTCCGGACACGCCGCCCGCTCTACCGAGTGCGGAGGACGCCTACAGGCCGTATGGCCAGGCGGTATCGCCCCACTTGCAACGAATCAGCACTGGTACAGCTTACGTTGTACAACCCTCATCGATACGTCGGGGTGTTACCCGCAGAAGAACAATGCACCCTGCCCCGCCAACCTTCCCCGCGCGCAAGGAAATTGACGTCATCCGACGGGAGGAGATCTTGTGCAGGGCATGCCGCCGGCGCGATGGGCGCCGCGGGAGTCCACGATCCGAGCACCGAGGCGGCCTCCGCCGGAGAGTTCCGGCGGAGGCCGCCTCGGTGCCACGGGACCGGGAGATCGACTATTTGCCGGTCTCGCGCTCGTACGCCTTGAGGACCTCGTCCGTCGGACCGTCCATCAGCAGCTCGCCCTTCTCCAGCCACAGCACCCGGTCGCAGGTGTCCCTGATGGACTTGTTGCTGTGGCTGACCAGGAAGACGGTGCCCGCTTCCTTGCGGAGCTCCCTGATGCGCTTCTCGGAGCGGATCTGGAACTTGCGGTCACCGGTGGCCAGCGCCTCGTCGATCATGAGGACGTCATGGTTCTTCGCGGCGGCGATGGAGAAACGCAGACGGGCGGCCATGCCGGAGGAGTACGTCCGCATCGGCAGCGTGATGAAGTCGCCCTTCTCGTTGATGCCGGAGAAGTCGACGATGTCCTGGTAGCGCTCGCGGATCTCCTCGCGCGACATACCCATCGCGAGGCCGCCGAGCACCACATTGCGCTCGCCGGTCAGATCGCTCATCAGCGCCGCGTTCACGCCGAGCAGCGACGGCTGGCCGTCGGTGTACACCTTGCCGTGCTCGGTCGGCAGCAGTCCGGCGATGGCCCGCAGCAGGGTCGACTTGCCGGAGCCGTTGGTCCCGATGAGGCCGATGGCCTCGCCGCGGTAGGCGGTGAAGGAGACACCACGGACGGCGTGGACCTTCCGCACCCCGCGCGGCTCGCCCTTGCCGCGGCGCAGTATCCGGCTCAGCGCAGCGGTGGCGCTGCCCCTGCCTCCGCCAGCGCCATTGACGCGGTACACGATGTGCACATCGTCGGCGATGACGGTGGGGACACGCCCCGGAGTGTTGTCGTCAGCCACGGCCGTACCGTTCCTCTGCCTTCCAGAAGTACACAAAGCCCACAACGCCGACGAGGACCGCCCAGGCGAGCGCCACGATCCAGACATGCGCCGGCAGGTTCTCCGAGCCGTACCCGTCGATCAGCGCGAAGCGGATCAAGTCCATGTAGACGGCCGCCGGGTTGTACTGCAGCACGTCGGTGATCCAGTCCGGCTTGTCCTCGAGCATCACGGGGATGGAGAACATGACGCCCGACGCGTACATCCAGGTCCGCATGACGAACGGCATCAGCTGGGCGAGGTCGGGGGTCTTGCTGCCGAGCCTGGCCATGATCAGTGCCAGGCCGGTGTTGAACAGGAACTGCATGGCCAGCGCCGGGATGATCAGCAGCCAGGAGAGAGTCGGATAGCTGCCGAAGGCTACGGCTACGATCGCGAGCACGATCATCGAGAACAACAGCTGCTGAAGCTGCTGGAGCGCGAACGAGATGGGCAACGAGGCACGCGGGAAGTGCAGCGCCCGGACCAGTCCCAGGTTGCCCGAGATGGACCGCACACCGGCCATCACCGAGCTCTGGGTGAAGGTGAAGACAAAGACGCCGGTCACCAGGAACGGGATGAAGACCTCCTGGGTCATTCCCTTCCTGGTGCCCAGGATCAGCCCGAAGATCAGGTAATAGACCAGAGCGTTGAGCAGCGGGGTGGCCACCTGCCACAGCTGGCCGAGTTTCGCCTGGCTGTACTGGGCGGTCAGCTTCGCTCTGGAGAACGCCATGATGAAGTGGCGGCGGCCCCAGAGCTGCCGGACGTACTCGAAGAGCCCTGGCCGGGCGCCGCTCACCGTCAGGCCGTACTTGGCGGCCAGCTCGGCCGAGCTCAGGCCGCCGTCGGCGGATGATGGGGTGCTCAGTGCGACCGCACCATCATGGGGGGTTGTGTCACTCACCAGATGAAACTCTCGTATTCAAGATGCGCAGCCACTCGCGGGCGCGGCTCGGAGCGGACAGGTCCCGTGGAGAAAACGTACGTTCCATGCTCTCAGAGGAGAGCTTCTCAGATCACGGGAGGTCGGCCGAGTCTGGTCAGCCGCCATACTGTGCGCCACTTCATCGGACGGCGGGTTCCGCACGGCGTGGACCAGCCTTCCCGGAAGCCTCCGAACCAAGCCTTCAGGGCCGGCCCGGAGGGCTTGCGCAGCAGGGTCAGCAGCAGCCACACACCGAGGTAGACAGGGACCAGCGGCACGGGCAGATTGCGCCGGGCCAACCAGACCCGGTTGCGGGCCACCATGCGGTGGTACACCGCGTGCCGCGACGGGGCGGTCGTCGGATGGTTGAGGACCATGTCCGCGCGGTAGTCGATCATCCAGCCGGCGTCCAGTGCCCGCCAGGCGAGATCGGTCTCCTCGTGCGCGTAGAAGAACTGGCCGGGCAGCGGCCCCGCCTCGGCGATGACCTTGGTGCGTACGGCATTGGCGCCGCCGAGGAAGGTCGTCACGCGCGAGGAGCGCATCGGGTCGGAGGCACGCAGCCGCGGCACGTGGCGGCGCTGGGTGACACCGGTGTCGGGGTCGGCGATACGGAAGCTGATGATGCCCAGCTCCGGGTCGGCCTCGAACGCCTGCCGGCACAGCTCTGCGGTGTCGGTGAGCGGCAGCAGTCCGTCGTCGTCGAGGAAGAGCAGGGCGTCCACATCGGCGCCGGACGGGCCGAAGGCCTCGATCCCGACGTTGCGTCCACCGGGGATGCCGAGGTTCTCGGGCAGCTCGATGGTCCGCACACCCGCGGGGACGTCCGGTACGGGGGCGCCGTTGCCGACGACCACCACCTCGATCCGGTCGCCGTCCTGCTCGGCGACCGAATCGAGGAGGGCGCGCAGCTCTTCGGGGCGGTTGCCCATCGTGATGATGACCGCACCGAGCTTCATGGGGGTACTCACTTCAGCCTGCTCGACGCCAGGATCGACACGAGGTGCAGGAGGGTCTGCAGCAGCGCGATGCCGGCCAGGACCGCGACCATGAGACGGCTGAAGAACAGATCGTCCCTGACCGCATCGAGGACGGCCGCCACCAGGATGACGAAGGACGCCTCGACGCCGAGGATCAGCCGGTGGAACTTGAGCGCCCCGGCGGCCCGGCGGGCGAGTGCCATGCCGGACGAGCGCGGCTCCGACGCGGCCTCCTGGACCGGCGGCAGCCCGCCCTGGTGGCGTGCGACCCCGACCAGATCGGTCTCGGCCTTGATCAGAATGGCGCCGAGGGCAGCGAGAGTGCCCAGGAAGGCCCAGAGCCAGTCGATCCGTCCGGAGCCCCACAGGTCGGCGGCGCGCAGGCCGAAGCCGACCAGCACGGCCGCGTCGCACAGGTACGCGCCCACCCGGTCCAGGTAGACACCGCCCAGGGAGAACTGCTTCTTCCAGCGGGCCACTTCGCCATCGACGCAGTCGAGCAGGAGGTAGAGCTGGACCATGAAGACCCCGAGCAGTGCACCGGGAATGCCAGGCACGAGCAGGGCCGGCGCGGAGAGCACACCAGCGACCGTCATCAGGTAGGTCAGCTGGTTGGGGGTGACCTTGGTGTTCACCAGGTGGCGGTCCACACGCAGCGAGAGCTCGCGCATGTAGAGCCGACCAGCCCAGTGCTCGCCGCTACGCCGGTCCTTCACACCCGGAGGGTGCACGACCGGACGGAGTTCAGCTATGGATGGCTTCTGCATAGTCGGCGTACGCGTCCCTGATCTGGTCGGTGGACAGGTTGAGGTGTTCCAGGATCGTGAAGCGTCCCGGACGGGTCTGCGGGGCGTAGTCGACGGCCCGGACGAACTCGTCGGCGGTGAAACCGATGTCTTCGGGCAGGACGGGCAGACCGTGGCGGCGCAGGGTGAGCGCCATGAGCAGCGACTCCTCGCGCGCACCACGCAGATGCATGGCGAAGCAGGCGCCGAGGCCGACCTGCTCTCCGTGGCTGGCCGCACGCTTGGGGTACAGCAGATCGAAGCCGTGGTTGATCTCGTGGCAGGCACCCGAGGCCGGCCGGGAATCCCCGGCGACCGACATGGAGATACCGGTCAGCACGAGGCCTTCGGCCAGCACCTTGAGGAAGGCGTCGTCGCCGATCCCACCGGGGTGGCGCAGCACCGCCTCGCCGGCCTGCCGGGCCATGGCCGCCGCGAGCCCGTCGATCTCCTCGCCCTTGACCTCGTGGGCGAGTTCCCAGTCGGCCACGCAGGAGATGTTGGAGACCGCGTCACCGATGCCGGAACGCACGAAGCGGGCCGGTGCCTCGCGGACGATGTCGAGGTCGATGACGACGGCGATCGGGGTGGGGACTCCGTAGGAGCCCCGGCCGTTGTCGTTGTCCAGTGTCGCGACCGGAGAGCAGAGACCGTCGTGGGCGAGGTTCGTCGCCACCGCGACCATGGGCAGGCCGACACGCGCCGCGGCGTACTTCGCCACGTCGACGATCTTGCCGCCGCCGAGGCCGACCACGGCGTCGTACCGGTTGCCCTTGATTTCGTCGGCGAGCTTGACGGCCGAGTCGAGGGTGCCGTCGGTGACCGGGTACCAGTGGGCGCCGGGCAGCGCGGGGGCCAGCCGCTCGCGCAGCCCACGCCCCGAACCGTCGCTGATCGCGACGGCGAGCTTGCCGGAGGCGGAGATCCGCTGGTCGGCGAGGAGACCGGCCAGATCGTCCAGGGCGCCGCGACGGATGTCGACGACGACGGGCGACGGGATGAGCCGGGTCAGTACTGGCACGCGATCTCACGGCCCTTCGCGAGGTCGTCGTGGTTGTCGATCTCGACCCACGCCACTTCGCCGATGGGGGCCACGTCGATGGTGAAGCCGCGGTTCACGAGCTCCTGGTAGCCGTCCTCGTAGTAGAGGTCGGGGTCACGCTGAAACGTCGCCTTCAGGGCGTCGGCGAGCTCCGCGGCGGCCTCCGGCTCGATGAGGGTGACACCGATGTACTCACCGGTCGCGGTCGCCGGGTCCATCAGCTTGGTGATGCGTCGCACACCCTTGTCGCCCTCGGTGACGACCTTCATCTCCTCGTCGGCGAGGTGCTTCACCGTGTCGAGGGCGAGGATGATCTTCTGGCCGTTGCCCCGGGCGGCGAGCAGGGTCTTCTCCACGGAGACGGGGTGGACGGTGTCGCCGTTGGCCAGGATGACGCCGCGCGTCAGGACGTCACGGGCGCACCACAGGGAGTAGGCGTTGTTCCACTCCTCGGCCTTGTCGTTGTCGATCAGGGTGAGGGTCACGCCGTACTTCGCCTCGAGCTCGGCCTTGCGGTCGTACACGGCTTCCTTGCGGTACCCGACGACGACGGCGACCTCGGTGAGGCCGATCTCCGCGAAGTTCGCCAGCGTCAGGTCCAGGACCGTCTTCGCGGCACCGTCCTGTTCAGGACCCACAGGCACGAGAGCCTTCGGAAGCGTGTCGGTGTAGGGGCGCAGACGCCGTCCTGCACCGGCTGCCAGTACGAGGCCGATCATGCGGGTTCTCCTTCGTCGTGTACGGCGGGTGCTCCGGAGGACACCCAGAAGCGGATGGACTCCACGAGCACCACCAGTGCCACAGCCACCGCGAGAGCGGTGAGTGCCACGGTGAACGCTGAATGCTGAGCGAATACGGCGGCGAGTACGGCCACCACCAGGGTGCGGCCCTCGTGCCCACCGATCGTGCGTACCAGCCATTGGGGCGGCGCGCCGGTACCGCCGCGAATGCGGTACACGGTGTCGTAGTGATGGTAGGCGACGGCCGAGACCAGTCCGAAGGCTGCGGGAAGGGCTCCCGCGACATCGCTGCGGGCGGCGAGAACGAGGATGGTGCAGTACTCCGCCGCCCTGAATATCGGGGGTACGAGCCAGTCGAGGGCGCCCTTGAGCGGGCGGGCCACGGCTATCCCCGAGCAGATCGCGTAGAACACTGCGGCGAAGATCATCTGCTTGCTGCCGAACGGCTGCTGCAGAGCGGCGGCGATCAGTGCCCCCGCGCCGACGAGCGCGGTCACCGGTGCGCTCCAGGCGCCCCTGATCCGGGGGCCCCGTGCCGCGACGATCTGGGCGACGGGACCGGAGTCGGCGAGGTCGGCGAGTGCCCGGGCGGCACGGTCGGTGCGCTCCGCCTTGCGGGTCAGTGAACGCAGCAGGCGGCCGGCGGTGGTGTAGCAGGCGGCAAAGGCGCAGCCGATGAGCAGTGCACAGAAGACGATCCGGGGTGTGGTCACCGCGGTCAGCACCGCGATCATCGCCCAGCGCTCGCCAATCGGCAGCACTATCATCCGGCGCAGCCAGACCGTCCAGCCGACGCTGTCGAGCCTGTCGGAGAGGGCTGCGGTGGGGCTCGAATTGGCCACCGCGTCATGGTTCGCCTCGTTGAACGAGAAATCGATGACATGGCGGCAGGCCTGGAGCACCATCGCGCCGAGGGCCAGGGCCCATACGTCGTCACCGCCGCGGGCGGCGCCGAGCGCGAGGCCCGCGTAGTACGCGTACTCCTTGGCCCGGTCGAAGGTGGCGTCCAGCCAGGCGCCCATCGTCGAGTACTGGAGCGAGTACCGGGCGAGCTGCCCGTCGGCGCAGTCCAGGACGAAGGAGAAGAGCAGCAGCAGTCCGGCGGCGATGTAGCCGCCGCGGGTACCGGTCGCCGCGCTGCCCGCCGCGATCAGCGCGGTGAGCAGGGATGCGGTGGTGACCTGGTTCGGGGTGAGGCCGCGGCGCGCGCACCAGCGGGCGATGTAGCGGGAGTACGGGCTGATGAAGAACGTGGTGAAGAAGCCGTCATGGGCCTTCACCGCGCTGCGCAGCCGCACCGACTCGTCATCGACCGCGGCAACGGCGCTCTGCGCGGTGGTGCGCGCCGCGTCGTCCACCGGCACGGCGGCGACCAGGGAGCCGAGCTCGGGGCGCTGCACAGCGGTGCCCTCGGCGTCCATGGTGACGGCGAGGCGGCCCGGCACGGTGCGGTCGGCGACCGGCGCCTCGGACGCGACCGGGCCGGTGGGGACGCCCGCGCCGACTGCGGCGGCGGTGGCGCTCAGGGCCCGGACGAGCGCGGAGCGTGCCTGAGGCTGCGCGGTGAGCGCACCGGGCACGGTGGCAGCGGGGAAGCGCGGGTCGGTCAGTCCGAGCCGGAGGGCATGGACATGGCCGACGAAACGGGGGTCGACCAGTGCGACGCGGCGGTCGGCGGGGACGGTCGAGAGCAGCTGTGCTGCCTCGGACACATCGGCGGCGCTCTGTACGTCGAAGCCCAGTGACCGCAGATCGTCCACGAGCGACGATCCGGGTACCGGCGCACCGGTGAGGATGGCGGTCGACAGACGAACTCACTCCTTGGTGCTGACGGGGGTCGGCGCGCGACAGTGCGGCCCACAAGCGGGCCGGCGGCATGTCGGCAGAGGCTATCGGATGAACGGAAGCGGGAGTTCACTGCCCGTTTGTGCTCCGTTCGGGGTGGACCGGCATCATGCGGCGCCGTCCGCGATCATCATCGTCGATCCCCGCCTCAGCTGCCAAAACGCGATGGCGTGGACCTAGGCTGACCCGCATGACATGGCTGATCACAGGCGGAGCGGGATATATCGGTGCACACGTGGTGCGGTCCATGGCTGGTACCGGTGAGCGGGTGGTCGTGCTCGATGACCTTTCGACCGGTTTCGCCGAGCGGCTCCCGGCCGATGTGCCGCTGGTCCGGGGCTCGACCGCCGACCGTGCGCTGCTGGACCGGGTACTGGACCGGTATGCCGTGACGGGTGTGGTGCATCTCGCAGCGAAGAAGCAGGTCGGCGAGTCCGTCGAGAAGCCGCTGCTGTACTACCGGGAGAACGTGGCCGGGCTGACCGTCCTCCTGGAGGCCGTCGTCGCCGCCGGTGTGCGACGCTTCCTGCTCTCGTCCTCGGCCGCGGTGTACGGCGTACCGGATGTGGAACTCATCACCGAGGACACTCCCTGCGTCCCGATCAATCCGTACGGTGAGACGAAGCTCGCCGGGGAGTGGCTGGTCCGGGCGACCGGAAGGGCGCACTCCCTGTCCACCGGCTGTCTGCGCTACTTCAACGTGGCCGGCGCGGCCGCGCCGGAATTGTCGGACACGGGCGTCTTCAATGTGATTCCGATGTTCTTCGACCGGCTGACCCGCGGCGAGCCTCCCCGGATCTTCGGTGCCGACTATCCGACACCCGACGGCACCTGTATCCGCGACTACATCCATGTCGCGGACCTCGCCGACGCGCATCTCGCCGTCGCCCGGAAGCTGGCCGGGCAGGGCGCCGGGGACCTGACGGTGAACATCGGCCGCGGCGAGGGCGTCTCGGTGCGTGAGCTCGCCGATCTGGTGGGCGAGATCAGCGGCCGCCCGATTGGGCCCGAGGTCCACGCGCGCCGCCCCGGCGATGCGGCGAAGGCCGTCGCGTCCGCCGCCCGGATGTCCGAGGAGCTGGGCTGGACGGCCCGGCGCGGGGTACGCGAAATGGTCGAGTCGGCCTGGGAAGGCTGGCGCCTGCATCATCCCGAGACAGTCGGCAACTGAGCCATCTGTGATCGCCACGGCGCCCTGACCTGCGGACATTTCCGCAGGTCAGGGCATATGACAACGGTGTTCAGTACCGTGTTGCCCGATACCCCCCACCCGTAGTTCACTGGCATTGCTCGGGCTGATCGCGTCCGAGCCCGCGAGACGACCGGGAGGCGTCCCCATGGGGGCAGGGCACGACCACGGGCACACACACGGCGGGCCGCCGCCCACCGGCACGGCAGCCGCCGCGTACAAGGGACGGCTCCGGATCGCGCTGTGCATCACACTCACCGTGATGGCCATGGAGATCGTCGGCGGACTGCTCTCCGGCTCCCTCGCCCTGATCGCCGACGCGGCCCATATGGCGACCGACGCCCTGGGGCTGGGCATGGCGCTGCTGGCGATCCACTTCGCCAACCGCCCTGCCGGGCTCAACCGCACCTTCGGTTTCGCCCGCGCCGAGATCCTCGCTGCCCTGGCCAACTGTCTGCTGCTGCTCGGCGTGGGCGGCTTTCTGCTCTTCGAGGCGATCGAGCGCTTCATCACCCCGGCCGAGACCAGGGGCGGGCTGACGATCGCCTTCGCCCTGGTCGGCATGATCGCCAACATGGTCTCCCTGTCGCTGCTGATCCGCGGGCAGAAGGACAGCCTCAATGTGCGCGGCGCCTATCTGGAGGTGCTCGCGGACACGCTCGGCTCGTTCGCCGTGCTGATCTCGGCAGGAATCATCCTGGCCACCGGCTGGCAGGCCGCCGACCCGATCGCCTCGCTGGTGATCGGCCTGATGATCGTCCCCCGTACGGTGAAGCTGTTCAGGGAAACGATCAATGTGCTGCTGGAAGCGGCGCCCAAGGGCATCGACATGGGTGAGGTGCGGGCCCACATCACCGCATTGCCCGGGGTGCTGGACGTCCATGATCTGCATGCCTGGACGATCACGTCGGGGATGCCGGTGCTCTCCGCCCATGTGGTGGTGCGCCAGGACATGCTCGACTCGATCGGTCACGAGAAGCTGCTCCATGAACTGCAGGGCTGCCTCGGGGTCCACTTCGACGTGGAGCACTGCACATTCCAGCTGGAGCCGAGCGGCCACGCCGAGCACGAGGCCAAGCTCTGCCACTGAACTGCCGTTCAGGAGAGCCGTGTAGGGTGTTCGGCGAGGCGTATGAGCCTCCCCGTGTCCGCGAGAGGAGCTGAGGTCGATGACCGTCGCGACGGCGCCTGCCCGGCGCAGCATCCGGTCCTTCCTCATCTCCCGGGTTCTCGGCTAGCACCCCGGCTCGCACCGGGTCGACACGTTGGCCGGAGCCCTCGCACACAAGGGTTCCCACGTTGACCGACAATGATCACGCCGTCCGTTTTGAGGCGTTCTTCTCGCTGCATCACACCCTGCCCCAGCGGAGCCCAGGCTCCGATGCCACCACCCGGCAGCTGCTGGAGCTCTCCGGCCCTTTGCCGCGCCGTCCGCGCGTGCTGGATCTGGGCTGCGGACTGCGCCCCGCCGACCCCCGCTGGACAACCCGGGCGGAGACGGCGGCTGACGTGGCGGCCGTGCGCACGGTCAACGCTGCCGCGTTCCCGACGCCGGACGAAGCCGCTCTCGTCGACGCGCTGCGCGCCGATCCGGCGGCCTGGCTGCCCGGCCTCGGACACGTCGCGCTGGACGGCCCCGACGGGGACATCGCGGCGTACGCGCTGCTGACCCGGTGCCGGGTCGGGGACGCGCCGGCTCTCGCGCTGGCCCCGGTGGCGACGGCCCCGGACCGGCAGCGGCAGGGTGCCGGGCAGGCCGTGGTGCGGTCCGTGCTCGACGCGGCCCGGCTGCAGGGCGAATCGCTCGTCCTGGTGCTCGGCCATCCCGGGTACTACCCGAAGTTCGGTTTCGTACCGGCGTCCCGGTTCGGCATCCGGCCGGGCTTCGACGTGCCGGACGCATCGATGATGGCTCTGGTGCTCGACGACTCCGTGCCGGTGCCGCGGGGCACGATCCGTTACCCGGCGGCTTTCGGCGTCTGACGTGCCGTCCGGCCCCGCCGCACCCCGTGGTGCTGCGGGGCCGGACATGCCAGGACCCGAAGTGCGGACAAGCGGCTTTTGTACGGCAGACTTGAGCAGACTCGACGGGACCGGCGCACGAGGCCGGGACCATAGCGAAGGATGGGTATGCCGACCACACCAGCCACCGCGGCGAACAGCTCGTCGAACGGCACAGCAGAAGCGATCATGCTCGAACTGGTCGATGAAAACGGCACCACCATCGGTACGGCGGAGAAGCTCTCCGCCCATCAGCCACCCGGTCAACTCCACCGGGCCTTCTCGGTGTTCCTCTTCGACGAGCAGGGCAGGATGCTGCTGCAGCGCCGCGCGCTCGGCAAGTACCACTCCCCCGGTGTCTGGTCGAACACCTGCTGCGGCCACCCCTACCCGGGTGAGGCGCCCTTCGCCGCCGCAGCCCGGCGTACGTACGAGGAGCTGGGGGTCTCGCCCTCCCTGCTGGCCGAGGCGGGCACGGTCCGCTACAACCACCCCGACCCGGCCTCCGGTCTGGTGGAGCAGGAGTTCAATCATCTCTTCGTGGGAATGGCGCAGGAGCAACCGGCCCCGGACCCGGAGGAGGTCGGCGAGACCGCGTTCGTGACGGCCGATGAGCTTGCGGAACGGCATGCGCGGGCGCCGTTCTCGGCCTGGTTCATGACGGTGCTGGATGCCGCCCGGCCGGCCATCAGGGAGCTGACCGGACCGTCCGCCGGCTGGTGACGGACCGACGGCACCGGGAGCCTCGGCAGGTGGTCAGGGCTGCGGGCTCAGCGGCAGCGCCGCCCAGATGATCTTTCCGCCGCCTGCGGTGTGCTCCACATCGCAGGCGCCGCCGGCTTCCCGGGTGATCTCCCGGACCAGCAGCAGGCCGCGCCCGCCGGTCTGCGCGTAGTCCGTCTCCAGGGCCGTCGGCCGGTAGGGGTGGTTGTCCTCCACGGACACCCTGACCCATGCGGCACCGACGGCCACCTCGACGGCGAGCTCCGGCGAGAGCAGCGCCGCGTGCTTCACGGCATTGGTGACCAGCTCGGAGACGATGAGCAGCAGGCCCTCGGCGATGTCGTCGTCCATCGGCACGCCCTGGCGGTTCAGCAGATCACGTACGGCGTGCCTGGCCTGCGGTACGGAGACGTCCACAGCCGGGGCGGTGAACCGCCAGACTCCCTCGTACGACACGGGCCGGGCGGGGACACTCCCGCGGCTCTCCATAGTCCGGTACCCGCTCTCGACTCGGTGGGGACTGCACGTCGAGTACAGAGTGCGGGGCATAGTCGGTCCGGTCCGTGCTACTGAATAAAAATCGACTTTTATCGACAGGATTTGACCGGACCAGCACGAACGCTTCAGTTCTCGGACCGGTCCTGATCCTCCCCGGTGGGCGTGTCCGGCAGCTCCCCGGTCGCCTGTTGATCCGAGACCATGGAGACGATACGGCGGCCGCCGACCCCGATCGCGATCAGGCCGAGCCCGTCGAAGAGCAGCGCCAGCGAGAAGAAGAGGCCGAGTACGTAGAGGCTGCTGTGCGGCCAGTCGAAGAGCACCAGCAGCCCCAGCAGCAGGCCGAAGGCTCCTTGCACCAGCGTCCAGCCGAACTGCGGCCCACGCACCACGACACTGCCCACCAGCCGGAACACCCCACCGGTCAGGAAGAGCAGTGCGGCGAACATGGTCAGCGCCTCGGCCGTGCCGTGCGGATGGCGGATGACGACGACTCCGGCGGCGATGTTCAGCGCGGCCACCACGACGGCGAGCCAGAAGAAGTTGGTTCCGCGGGATTCGATGGCGTGGAGCAGTCCCACGAGGCCGCCGATCAGCAGCAGCCAGCCGAAGAGGAGCATCGAGGTGAGCGTCGCGACGCCGGTGTAGACGAGTCCGACGAGACCGGCCAGGACGAGAAGGGCGCCGAGCAGGGCCAGCCAGCCGAAACTGCGGCTCAGCTTCTTGCCCTCGGCTTCGGGATCGGTGTCGGCCACGGGAAGCTCCTCACGGTGCGTGCCTGTTCGGCGACCCCTTCTTGATCATAGGTTCGAACCGTACGGATAGCATCCGGCGCATGGACCGTACGGAACCCCGGCTGGAGCACACCGTCGCGGACGGTGTCGCCACTGTCGTCATCAGCAACCCCGCCAAACGCAACGCGATGACAGCCGCGATGTGGAGCGCGCTGCCCGGTCTGCTGGAGCGGCTGGCCGCCGACCCGGCGGTCCGGGTGCTGGTGCTCACGGGCGCCGGGGACACCTTCTGCGCCGGAGCGGACATCTCCTCGCTCCGCGATCCGGCGGGCGATCCGCAGGCGCTCGCTGTGGCTGCTGAGGAGGCGTTGGCCGCGTTCCCCCGGCCGACGCTCGCGGCGATCCGCGGCTACTGCGTGGGGGGCGGCAGCCAGCTCGCGACCGCCTGCGATCTGCGGTTCGCCGAGGAGGGTGCGTCGTTCGGCGTGACACCGGCCAAGCTCGGGATCGTGTACGCCGCGTCGTCGACCCGGCGGCTGGTGGCGCTGACCGGCCCGGCCACGGCAAAGCATCTGCTCTTCTCCGGCGAGCTGATCGACACCGCGCGGGCGCTGCGGACCGGTCTGGTGGACGAGGTGCTGCCGGCCGGTGAGCTGGACAAGCGGGTCGATTCGTACGTACGGACTGTGGCGGCGCGCTCGCGGCTGACCCAGGCGGCGGCGAAGGAGTTCGCCACGGGGCGCGAGGACCGGGACGCGTACTGGGCGGAGCAGGCGCGCCGCAGCGGCGACACCGCGGAGGGTGTCGCCGCGTTTCTGGAGCGGCGCGCACCGTGCTTCACCTGGCCGGCAGGGCCGCGCTGACCTGCGTCTGCTGAAGGAGGAAGCGGCTCTCGGTGCGGAACTCCTCGACCAGTGCCGCCGGGGCCTTCGCCGGTGAGCCCGCGTCGTACGGCGGCTGCGGATCGTACTCGGTCAGCAGTTGTACGGCCATGGCGCGCAATTGGATGTCGTCCCGGGCTTACGAGACGTACCGACCAGTCGGTAACCTTCCGGTATGAGCACTCTGCCACCGCGCGCCGGACGCCGCTGCCACAACGCCATCAACCCGCTGCACTCGACGGTCTACTTCTCCCCCGACCTCGGCAAGGAGCTCGCGGAGCTCGGCATCGAGGACTCGAACGCCGCCTACTTCGTCGCGCGCGGGGCGGCACTGGGCGCCGTCGGCCCCGGCACGGTCACGGCGGCCTTCTACAACTTCAACCACGACCTCATCGCCCGGCACCTGCCCGCCGTGTGGTCGATCACCTCGCCGCAGGCGGTCCTGGACGCCCGGCTGCGCGCCGCCGACTCCACGCTGCGCCGGCTGCTGGGCGAGGAGATCATCGCCTCACCCGAACTGGCCGAGGCTGCCGGGCTGGCGCTGCGTGCCGCCGAGGCGTGCACCCGACACGCCCGGCCGCTCTACGCCGCCCATGCCGATCTTCCGGTGCCCGAGCAGCCGCATCTGGCGTACTGGCACGCCGGCACGCTGCTGCGCGAGCACCGCGGCGACGGCCATCTCGCCGCTCTCCTCGCCGCCGGTCTCGACCCAGTGGAGGCCCTGGTCAGCCATACCGCGACCGGCAAGGGAATGTCCCCGCGCTGGGTCCTGACCACCCGCGGCTGGCGCCGCAGCGACTGGGAGGAGGCAACCGAGCGACTGCGTGGGCGTGGACTCCTGGACGGTGAGGGCGAGTTGACGGAGGCGGGCGTCGCACTGCGGGAGGATCTGGAGGACGCCACGGACCGGATGGACCGGGCCCCCTACGAGCATCTGGGTGAGGAGGGCGTGGCGCGGCTGACCGAGCTGGCGCGCGGCTTCCTGCTCACGGCGGCCTCGGCGGGTGCCTTCCCTGCCGACCTGATCGGCAAGGGCTGAGTGCGCCGACCGGCGGGCAACTGGGGTGGTCGGGCGACACGGCGCCCGACCACCCGGCACAATGCAGGCGAAGGGGCCCCGCCCCGGTAAGCACAGCCAGTACAGCCCGTACGAGAAGGCGAGTCGGTAGAACCGTGACGACGTCCATCGAAGGCAGGATCGCCGAGGAGCTCGGCGTACGCGAGCGACAGGTGAAGGCGGCCGTCGAGCTGCTCGACGGCGGGTCGACCGTGCCGTTCATCGCCCGCTACCGCAAGGAAGCGACCGAGATGCTCGACGATGCGCAGCTGCGCACGCTCGAGGAGCGGCTGCGGTATCTGCGGGAGCTGGAGGACCGTCGTACGGCGATCCTCGACTCCGTACGCGAGCAGGGCAGGCTGGACGAGGCGCTGGAGGCCCGGATCCGGGCCGCCGACACCAAGGCGCGTCTCGAGGACATCTATCTGCCGTTCAAGCCCAAGCGGCGCACGAAGGCGCAGATCGCGCGGGAGGCGGGGCTCGAACCGCTCGCCGACGGCCTGCTCGGCGACCCGTCCGTGGAACCGCTGGCCGCTGCCGCCGCCTTCGTCGACGCCGACAAGGGCGTCGCGGACGGTGCGGCGGCTCTGGAGGGGGCCCGCGCCATCCTCACCGAGCGGTTCTCGGAGGACGCCGATCTGATCGGTGAGCTGCGTGAGCGCATGTGGTCGCGCGGGCGGCTGGCAGCCAAGGTGCGGGACGGCAAGGAGGAGGCAGGAGCGAAGTTCGCCGACTACTTCGATTTCGCGGAGCCGTTCACCGCGCTGCCCTCGCACCGGGTGCTCGCGATGCTGCGGGGTGAGAAGGAGGACGTGCTCGATCTGGTCCTGGAGCCGGAGGAGCCGTCCCAGACGCCCGGCCCTTCGACGTACGAGAACATGGTCGCCCGCCACTTCGGGGTGAGCGACCGCGGCCGCCCGGGCGACAAGTGGCTCGGCGACACCGTGCGCTGGGCCTGGCGGACCCGGATCCTGGTGCACCTCGGCATCGATCTGCGGCTGCGGCTGCGTACGGCGGCGGAGGACGAGGCGGTACGCGTCTTCGCGTCGAACCTGCGCGATCTGCTGCTGGCCGCGCCGGCCGGCACGAGGGCCACGCTGGGGCTCGACCCCGGTTTCCGTACGGGGGTGAAGGTCGCCGTCGTCGACGCGACCGGCAAGGTCGTCGCGACGGATGTCATCCACCCGCACGTCCCGGCGAACAAATGGGACCAGTCGCTGGCCAGGCTGGAGCAGCTGGCGAAGGCCCATGACGTCGACCTGATCGCGATCGGCAACGGCACGGCGTCCCGCGAGACCGACAAGCTCGCCGGTGAACTCATCGACAAGCACCCGGAGTTGAAGCTCACCAAGGTGATGGTGTCGGAGGCGGGCGCGTCGGTGTACTCGGCTTCGGCCTTCGCCTCGCAGGAACTCCCCGACATGGACGTGTCGTTGCGCGGCGCCGTATCGATCGCGCGGCGGCTGCAGGACCCCCTCGCAGAGCTGGTGAAGATCGACCCGAAGTCGATCGGGGTCGGCCAGTATCAGCACGACCTGTCCGAGGTGAAGCTGTCGCGCTCCTTGGACGCGGTTGTCGAGGACTGTGTGAACGGTGTCGGTGTCGATGTCAACACCGCTTCGGCGCCGCTGCTTTCGCGGGTATCGGGGATCGGTTCCGGGCTCGCGGAGAACATCGTCGCGCACCGTGATGCGAACGGTCCCTTCCGATCGCGGAAGGCGCTGAAGGATGTGGCGCGGCTGGGACCGAAGGCGTACGAGCAGTGTGCCGGCTTCCTGCGCATCCGGGGCGACGATCCGCTGGACGCGTCGAGCGTGCACCCGGAGGCGTACCCGGTGGTGCGGGCGATGGTGAAACGCACGGGCAGTGACGTCGCCTCGCTGATCGGCAACACGAGTGTGCTGCGGACGCTGCGGGCCGACGACTTCGTGGACGAGAAGTTCGGTCTGCCGACGGTCACCGACATCCTGAAGGAGCTGGAGAAGCCGGGGCGCGACCCGCGTCCCGCGTTCAAGACGGCCACCTTCAAGGAGGGCGTCGAGAAGATCGGCGATCTGGCGTCCGGGATGGTGCTGGAGGGTGTCGTCACCAATGTCGCGGCGTTCGGTGCGTTCGTCGACATCGGTGTGCACCAGGACGGCCTGGTGCATGTGTCGGCGATGTCGCGGACGTTCGTGAAGGACCCGAGGGATGTCGTGAAGCCGGGCGACATCGTGAAGGTCAAGGTCATGGACGTCGACATTCCGCGTAAGCGGATCTCGTTGACGCTGCGGCTGGACGACGAAACCGCGGAAGGTGCTGGCCAGAAGCGGGAACGAGGCGGGCAGGGCGACCGTCCGCCGAGGCAGCGTCAGGGGCAGGGCGGACAGGGCCGTGACCGGCGCGGTGGTGGCGGTGCGGGTGCGGGCGGCTCGCGTCAGGCCGCCGCGGCGCCGGCGAACAGTGCGATGGCGGATGCGCTGCGACGGGCAGGCCTGATGGGTCCTGATCACGGCGGCAGAAAGCGCTGAGGCTGCGGGCGGGGCGGGTCGCGGCAGGGTGGCACCCCGCCGGACCCGCCCCGCTCCCGGGACCGAGGCGCGTTCTTCGACGGCTCACGATGCCTGCCTGCCCCCATCCCCCGGCGACCGAGCGACACCGCCGGCGTCACCCGACAGGGCTCTGAGGCGGCCCCTTTCCGGGACCGTGACGGACCCGTCCGTCACGGCATCCGGGACGGACGGTCCCTCGCGGTCAGCCGGTCTCCGTGACCTTGCCGTCGGTGACCTCGACCCGCCGGGTCGTGCGGACGGCTTCGAGCATCCGCCGGTCGTGCGTGACCAGCAGCAGCGTCCCGGTGTACGAGTCGAGCGCCGATTCCAGCTGCTCGATCGCCGGCAGGTCGAGGTGGTTCGTCGGCTCGTCCAGCACGAGGAGGTTGACGCCCCTGCCCTGAAGAAGGGCGAGTGCCGCCCTCGTGCGTTCGCCCGGGGAGAGGGTCGTCGCGGGACGCATCACATGGTCCGCGCGCAGACCGAACTTGGCGAGCAGCGTACGGACTTCGGCCGGTTCGGTGTCGGGTACGGCCGCGCAGAACGCCTCCAGGAGCGACTCCGTGCCGTGGAACAGCTTGCGCGCCTGGTCGACCTCTCCGACCACCACGCCCGAGCCGAGCGTCGCGTGGCCCGCGTCCAGCGGGAGGCGGCCCAGGAGTGCGGCGAGGAGGGTGGACTTGCCTGCTCCGTTGGCACCGGTGATGGCGACCCGGTCCGCCCAGTCGATCTGCAGGGATGCCGGGCCGAAGCGGAAGTCGCCCCGTACGACGTGCGCTTCGCGCAGCGTTGCGACGACCGAGCCGGAACGGGGTGCGGCGGCGATCTCCATCCGCAGTTCCCACTCCTTGCGCGGCTCGTCGACGACATCGAGCCGTTCGATCATGCGCTGGGTCTGCCGGGCCTTCGCGGCCTGCTTCTCGCTCGACTCGCTGCGGAACTTGCGGCCGATCTTGTCGTTGTCGGTGGCCTTGCGGCGGGCGTTCTTGACGCCCTTGTCCATCCAGCCGCGCTGCATCTGCGCGCGGCCTTCGAGGGCGGCGCGCTTGTCGGCGTACTCCTCGAATTCCTCACGGGCGTGCCGACGAGCCCTTTCGCGCTCCTCCAGGTAGGCCGCGTACCCGCCGCCGTACAGATTGATCTGCTGCTGGGCCAGATCCAACTCGAGGACCTTGGTGACCGTACGCATCAGGAATTCGCGGTCGTGGCTGATGACGACCGTGCCTGCGCGCAGCCCGGAGACGTAGCGCTCCAGTCGCTCCAGGCCGTCCAGGTCGAGGTCGTTGGTGGGCTCGTCGAGCAGGAAGATGTCGTAGCGGGAGAGCAGGAGGGAGGCCAGGCCCGCTCGGGCTGCCTGGCCGCCGGAGAGTGCGGTCATCGGCAGATCGAGGCCGACGGTCAGCCCGAGGTCGGCGGCGACCTCCTCGGCGCGCTCGTCCAGGTCCGCGCCGCCGAGCGCCAGCCAGCGTTCCAGCGTCTCGGAGTACGCGTCGTCCGCGCCGGGCGCCCCGTCGACAAGGGCCTGCGTCGCGGCGTCCATCGCGGCCTGGGCGTCGGCGACGCCGGTGCGGCGGGCCAGGAACTCCCGGACGGTCTCCCCCGCACGGCGCTCCGGCTCCTGCGGGAGGTGGCCGACGGTGGCGGTCGGCGGGGAGAGTCGCAGTTCGCCCTCCTCCGGCCGGTCGAGTCCGGCGAGCAGCCGGAGCAAGGACGATTTACCGGCGCCGTTGACTCCGACGAGACCGATCACATCACCGGGCCCGACGACGAGGTCGAGTCCGGCGAAGAGTGTGCGGTCGCCATGTCCGGCGGCGAGGTCTTTGGCGACGAGAGTGGCAGTCATCAGGGTGTCGATCCTAATCGCGGCCGAGGCGTGCGGAGCAGCCCGGCCGGTCCCGGTCCTGGTTCGGTACGGGTGGTGGGGCCCTGAAGGCCAAGAGCGGGCCGCCGCTCGGGCGGGGCAATGTGGTCGAGGGCCGAGCGCCGTCAGTCGCCCGGCGGCTCCGACGGGCCGGAGGGGCCGCCTTCCGGGCCCCGGCCCTCGTGGAGTCTCGTGGTGATCTGGCTGCCGCCCGGGCCGATCCTGATCTCGAAGTCGCCGGCGTACTTCGCGTGCCCTTCGATGACCGCGGATTCGACGGCTTCCACGCCGAACTCACGTCGTACGATCAGCGGGTCCTGGCGCAGGTCCCGGATCAGCGCCACACACATGCCGAGCATCACGAGGGTGAACGGCGCGGCCACCAGGATCGTCAGGTTTTGGAGTCCGGCAAGCGCGTCGCCCTTGCCGTTGCCGATGAGCAGCATGATCGCCGCCACCGCACCGGTGACCACGCCCCAGAAGACGACGACCCACTTGGCCGGTTCGAGGATGCCCTTCTGGGAGAGCGTGCCCATCACGATGGAGGCGGCGTCCGCGCCCGAGACGAAGAAGATGCTGACCAGGATCATCACCAGCAGGCTCATCACCGTGGCGATCGGGAACTGCTCCAGCACTCCGAAGAGCTGGGCCTCCTGGGTGACGGCGGTGCCGAGCTTGCCGGCCTCCTGCAGTTTGATCGCCGTGCCACCGAAGATCGCGAACCAGACCAGGCTCACGGTGCTGGGCACCAGGATGACTCCGCCGATGAACTGCCGGATCGTCCGGCCGCGGCTGATGCGGGCGATGAACATGCCCACGAAGGGCGTCCAGGAGATCCACCAGGCCCAGTAGAAGACGGTCCAGTTGCCGAGCCATTCGGCCACTTCGCCCTTGCCCGTCGCCTCTGTGCGCCCGGCGAGCTGGGCCAGATTGCCGAAGTAGGCGGCGATCGAGGTGGGCAGCAGGTCGAGCACGATGATGGTGGGGCCCGCGATGAAGACGAAGACGGCAAGGGTCAGGGCGAGCACCATATTGGTGTTGGAGAGCCACTGGATGCCCTTCTCGATGCCGGAGATCGCCGAGGCGACGAAGGCGACGGTCAGAACCCCGATGATCAGGACCAGGAATCCGGTACTGGTCTTCTCCTTCCAGTGCAGTACATGGAAGCCGCTGCCGATCTGGAGGGCGCCGAGGCCCAGCGATGTGGCGGAGCCGAAGAGGGTGGCGAAGATGGCGAGGATGTCGATCAGCCGGCCGAGACCGCCGTGGGCGCGCCGGGAACCGATGAGCGGCTCGAAGACGGCGCTGATCGTCTGCCTTCTGCGGCGCCGGAAGGCGCTGTACGCGATGGCCAGGCCGACCACGGCGTAGATCCCCCAGGGGTGGAGGGTCCAGTGGAACAGGGTGGTTGCCATCGCCGTCTGCATCGCCTCGGCGGCGTCGACGGGGTGCGTGCCGGGCGGCGGGCTGGTGAAATGGGCGAGGGGTTCACCGACTCCGTAGAACATCAGGCCGATGCCCATACCGGCGCTGAACATCATGGCGACCCAGGAAACGGTATGGAATTCCGGCTCCTCCCCCTCCTGGCCGAGGGTGATCTTCCCGTAGCGGCTGATGGCGAGCCACAGAGCGAAGACCACAAAGCCGGACGCGGCGAGCACGAAGGCCCAACCACCGTTGTGGATGAGCCCGTTGAGCATGGAGCTGGAGACCTTCTCCAGCGAGTCGGTGGCGATGGCTCCCCAGGCCACGAAGGCGAGGGTGAGGACGGCGGTGACTCCGAACACCACCCGGTCGGTCGTGGGGTGCCGGTCTTGGGTCGAGTCACCGGGGAGGCCCGCCGTCACCGGCAGATCCCCCCGGCCACCCGTTCTCTGTTCGTCCTGCGACATGAATGGCACCTTTCACGGAAGCTCTGATTTCGCTCTCCGTAGGCAGTACCACACGCCCCGCTCATCTCATGGGATCAACAAGCGGTATCGGCTTGCCCATTTACGAGGTGATATGCCGCCCGCTCGTCCAGGAGCAGCGGGATCAGATTCCGGGCCGACTGTCGCAGCGGTACATACGCTCCGTCACCGTCGCGCCGGGAGGTGACGCCGTGCAGGGCGAGTTCGTCCTTGACATCGTCGGACTGGGCCTTGGTGAGCCGGTATCCGCACGGCGGGTCCTGGAGGACCTGGCCGGCTTCGGGTGCCTCGTTGTCGGCGCCACCGAGATAGACGGGACCGCGGTCCTTGAACCCCGCGGCGCGGGATGCGGAGGTGGCGGCCTCGATCCGGCCGCGCCGTTGTTCGGTGAAGGCGAACAGGCAGTCGAGTGCGGCGAGTTGCGAGTGGACGCGACGTCGGCTGTTGAGTGCCGGATCGGCCTTTTCAGCGCCGGTGAGCGCATCGACACGGGATTCGATGAGCAGGCCGACGGCGTGCTTGATGCCGGAGGTGTTGCGCAGGATGCGTTCCTGCCCGTCACCCGCTGTCTGCTTGATCGGATCGCCGGTGACCGGGTCGGTCCAGATGCCGTAGAGGCCGCTGCTGAAGCCGGCCTCCTGGTGTTCGGCCAGGGTCTGTGATTCGCCGTGTACCTGGTCGGAGGCGTTGAGGTTGCGGGGCCACAGGACGAAGAGGTCCTTGTCCGGTCCGGGGCTGGGTGTGCGCGGCCTCGGCGGGCACGGTGACCAGGGGGATGGCGAGGACGGCGGCTGCGGCCGTCAGGATCAGGTGGCGGCGAATGGGCCGGCGGGCGGTCGGGATACGGGGCGTCATGAGCGGCTGCCTCCCGGGATGCGGTGGGCGGGACGAGGCGGCGCCACGTCCTCGAAGTGGACTGCGCGGGGAGTTGCTGTAGCGGGCGCGGAACCCGCGGTGGCACGTACGAATGCTCCGGCGCCGCCGACGAACGGCAGCTTCGCGGACGTACGGGCCAGGTCGAGGGTGAGTGTGGGCGTGGAGTCCGGCGGATCGGTCAGGTCCCGGTCGGTGCCGGCGACGATCAGGGCAAGGCGGTGCCCGGCCGGGACGACATGGTCGGTGGCCGCCGGGCCGATGGTGATCGTGTAGGCCCTGCCCGGGGTGAGGGGCCGGCCGTGTTCGGCCCGGGTGTGGGTGCCGAGGTCGGTCCGGGCGCGGCTGACGACGGTCCGTTCCACCGCGGCGGTGCTCGCCCGGGTCTCCTGGGTGGCGACGGCCGCCACCAGCGATCTGTACGTCAAGCGGGTGCTCCGCGCACGTATCGGCATGGGCGGAAGGTACCCGGTCAACTCCTGGGCAACAGGGGGCGATCACTGGTGGACATGGCGTGCCCATGACGCAATGATCACCGTGTGCCATGTCGGCCGCATGGCGATCGTGTGACAGCTGCGGCCGTGGACACGACCGATGCGGCAGTCGCTGAATAGCGTCGACGTGACGGTTCGAAAGATCATTCGCCCCGACGACTTGGAGCATTCGTGCACCGCAGATTCATCGTCCCGAGCGCACTCGCGGCCTCCCTGCTGGTGGCGATCCCGGCCTCGGCCGCCGAAGGCACCGCAGGCGCCCCGGGCATCGGCGACCCCTACTACCCGGCCAGCGGCAACGGCGGCTACGACGTGTCCCACTACGACCTGCGGCTGAAGTATCAGCCCGCCACCGATCTGCTGGAGGGCACGGCGACGATCCTCGCCACGACCACCCAGGAACTCTCCCGTTTCAACCTCGACTTCGGGCTGGACGTCTCCGAGGTGCGGGTGAACGGCAAGAAGGCCGGTCACAACAAGAGTGGCGACCAGGAACTCGAGATCACCCCGGCGGCACCTCTGGCGAAGGGCAAGGCCGTCTCAGTGGTCGTGCGGTACGCCGGGAAGCCGTCCGAGCTGGAGATCAACGGCTGGACCTCCTGGGTCCGCACCCCGGACGGCGCGGTGGCCGCGCAGGAGCCGGAGTCGGCCGTGTGGTGGTTTCCCGGCAATGACCACCCGCTGGACAAGGCCACATACGACATCTCGGTGTCCGTGCCGGACGGAACCCAGGCGATCAGCAACGGCGTGCTCCAGTCGCAGAGTTCGAAGCTCGGCTGGACCCGGTTCAACTGGCGCTCGGGCAAGCCGCAGGCGACGTATCTGACCACCCTGGCCATCGGTAAGTTCGACATCACCACGGACACCACGTCGGACGGGCTGCCGGTCGTCAACGCGTACAGCAAGGACCTCGGCGCCAACGGCGGTGCGGCGCGCGCCAGCATCGAGCGGACCACCGAGGTCGCCGAGTGGCTGACGGAGGTCTTCGGACCGTATCCCTTCGACGCGCTCGGCGGATACTCCCCCAATGTGACCAGTGGGTTCGCGCTGGAGACGCAGACCAGGCCGTTCTACAGCCCGAAGCAGTTCGCGAACGGTGCGAACGTCTCGGTCGTCGTCCATGAGCTGGCGCACCAGTGGTACGGCGACAGCGTGTCCCTCAAGGGCTGGAAGGACATCTGGATCAACGAGGGCTTTGCCCGCTACAGCCAGTGGCTGTGGTCGGAGAAGGAGGGCGAGGGCACCGCGCAGGAGCTGGCGGACTACACCTACGCCCAGCATCCGGCGGACGACGCCTTCTGGACGGTGAAGCCGGGCGACCCCGGCCCCGAGAACCAGTTCGACGCGGCCGTATACGACCGGGGCGCGCTGGCCATCCAGGCGCTGCGCAACAAGGTGGGCGACGAGACGTTCTTCGAGCTGCTGAAGGGATGGCCGGCCGAGCACGCGTACGGGAACGCGAGCGTGGGGGACTTTGTGACGTACGCGGAACGGGTCTCGGGCCGGCCGCTCGCCGACTTCTTCGACACCTGGCTGTACCAGCCGACGCGGCCTCAGACACCCGCGGCGGCCGGGACGCACGCGACCGCGCAACCCGCACAGCCCACGTCGTGGAAGCGGATCGCGGCGACGAACACGATTCACGACCACCGCTGACGGTCCGCGGATCGGGTACGGGTTCCGTCGTCTCCCTCCCCTCCGTGGGGCGACGGTGCCCGGCGTACGGCCGGGGACGCCGGTCGGGCTGACCGAACTGGTGCGCCGGGGTTGCACCTTAGCCTCCCGTCGCCCCGGACAGCCTCAGCGATGCGCCGCCCGCGCTCTGCGCGCGTACGGCAGATAGCGCAGCCGCTCGGGGAGCACGGGCACGATGCGTCGCACCACCCCGCAGAACCGGCGCAGTTTCCGCTCCTGCGCATCCGTCCACTCCAGTCCGATCGCCTCCCGCGCCTCGGGCGGCATCAGCCCGATGGTCACGAAGCGGCGGAACCTGGCCAACGGAGGAAACAGCACCGGCCACAGCGCTTTCAGCAGCAGCCGTAGGGGCAGGGGTCCCCGGTCCGGCGGCGGTACGGGGCGGTCGGTGGCGATCAGGTCCTCGACGACGACGGTCAGCTCGATCTCGTCGGCGAGCACCTTGCGGAAGTACGGCCAGAACTCCTCGATCGTCTGGGGCATGTCCCGGTCGTGGATGCCGAGAATCCTGCCGACCTGGAGCCACTCCCGGTACAGGGCGCGCTCCTGCGCCGCGGTGAGCGGACGGACGAGATAGCGCGCAGCGTGCTGGTAGATCGGGAAACCTGTGGCATGCACCCACGCATAGTTCGCGGGCGACAGCGCATGGTAACGGCGCCCACGGGTGTCGGTGCCCTGGATGGTGCGGTGCAGCTTGCGGAGCCTGCGTCCTTCCTCGGCGGCCGCCTCGCCCCCGTACACCCAGAGCTGGAGCGAGCGCAGGGACCTCTCGCCGCGCCCCCACGGGTCCGTACGGAAGACGGAGTGTTCGTCGACACCCGCGCCGACGGCCGGGTGGGCGACCTGCAGGGTGAGCGCGGCAGGCAGCATCAACAGGGCGCGGATGTCGCCGGAGAGGCTCCAGAGCACACCGCCGGGCGGCGGCGGGGCGGGAGTGCCGGCTCTGACTGCTTCGGTGCTCATGCGGTGCTCCCGGCGATCGGCGGGGCGCGCGGCTCGGTGCCCGACCCTTGTGTGATCCAGTATGCGATCGCTTCCGGGCCGGTGCGCAGCGCCCCCCTGCGACGCCTTCCTCCGCGCATCCGCACCGCCGGTGTTGACGCGGTCGATGAAACAAACCGGCGCGTCGTCTCAACCGGATCCACGGCAAGTACCGCAGCCCGAACGAGGACTTCCGCTGTGTCCTCGCGACCACGGTCGTGGATTGCCCTCCGGGAGCTGCACCCGGCAGGGGGTGCCCGGAGCGGAGGAGGACACGCGGACGCCGCCTGCGCGCCGGGGCGGACCCGAACGGATGCGTGCGACACGGGCAGGGCGGAAAAGGCCGGTCACACGACCTGCCGGCGGACCCTAGTCGCCTCCCTGGTCGTAGTCGTACACCGTCACCGCTATCCCGCGGCTCAGCAGCCGCTTCTCTATCAGCGGCTCGATTCGGGACCACTTGCCGCCCGCCAGCCCGCAGCCGATCCGCGGCATATGGACCGAAGCCCCCAGCTCGACAGCCCGGTCGGCCACGGCTCCCAGGGCCGTGTCGATCGCCTCGTAGCGCACCGGTGCTCCCTTGCTGCCCGTACGCATCCCCCGCTGGCCCACCATGTTCGCCACCCAGATGTACGGGCTGACCTGGACGAACTGCGTCGCGCCCAGACCGAAGTCGTTACCCGCGCGCTCCCTGTGCCAGTGGCGGTAGGCCGTCTCCGGTTCGGGCCAGCGACGCGAGACGGCCAGGACGAAGCCCTTGCCCCAGCCGCCCAGGTCGTTGCAGACATGCGCGATCAGCTTGACGCCCTTGCCCTGTGGGGCGGTGGCGTCGCCCCGTACGTACGTGATCTCCGACATGACACCAGCGTAGGAGCCACCACCGACAACTGTGCCGAGCCCGGTCAGTCCTGGTCGTCCACCCCGTACTGCGCCTCGATCAACTCATCGCACTTGTCGCGGATCACGCGTCGGCGCAGTTTCAGCGAGGGGGTCAGTTCGCCCGTCTCGGGGCCCCATTCCTCCGACAGCAGCCGGGGTCATGGCCGCCTCCTGTCGTCATCGGCCGGACCGTGCGGGTCCGTACCGGAGTGGGACTGCGCTTGGATGGTGCCGGACACTTTCACAACAGTGGTGAGACAGCAATACTGTTGAACCTGATCGGTGCAGACGCAGCAGTTCACCGCTGGGTCGGAATGCGAGGAGCAGCCATGGCGACCGGGACCCAGGAGCCGACGCTCACCGTCGACGAGTTGGCGGCGCGCGCCGGTGTCACCGTACGCACCGTGCGCTTCTACAGCACCCGGGGTCTGCTGCCGCCTCCGGTGATCGGGCCGCGTCGCGTCGGGCACTACGGGCCTGAGCATCTGTCCCGGCTCGCGCTCATCGAGGAGCTCCAGCTCCAGGGCATGACGCTGGCCGCGATCGAACGCTATCTGGAGCAGTTGCCGCCGGATCTGAGTGCGCACGATCTGGCGATTCACCGGGCGCTGGTGGCGTCCTGGGCGCCCGATTCGGCGGAGGACGTGACGCGGGGGGAGCTGGAGCGGCGTGCGGGCCGGGCGCTGACCGAACAGGACATGGCGCGGCTGGCCGCGTTGGGCGTGCTGGAGCGTGCGGAGTCGGCCGACGGCAGCTACCGGGTGGACCCGGGGCTGCTGCGGCTCGGGGTCGAGTTGCTCGGCGTACCGATCGCGCACGAGACGATTCTGGCCGCTCGCACGGTTCTGCTGGAGCACTCCCGGTCCGCGGCGCAGGAATTGACCCGGCTGTTTAGGGACGAGGTGTGGAATCCGTACCGGGAACGGGAGTCGGACCCGGAGCATGTGGCGGCGATGAAGTCACTGTCGGCCCATATGCAGCCGATGGTGCTGCAGGCCCTGGTGACCGCCTTCCAGCGGTCGCTGAAGGAAGAACTGCGGGCCGCGTTCACGGCGGAGTGAACGCGGCCCGCAGGGGCCGGGGTCAGTCGTGGAAGGTCTCGCCCTTCTCGGCCTTCTCCACGAGCAGTGCGGGCGGCAGGAAGCGGTCGCCGTACCGCTCCGCGAGCTCCCGGGCGCGTGCCACGAAGCCGGGCAGGCCGCCCTCGTACCCGTTGATGTACTGGAGCACGCCGCCGGTCCACGGCGGGAAGCCGATGCCCATGATGGACCCGATGTTGGCGTCGGCGACGGAGACGAGGACGTTCTCCTCCAGGCAGCGGACGCTGTCCAGCGCCTCGGAGAACAGCATCCGCTCCTTCATGTCGATGAAGGGGATGTCGGTGTCCGGCTTGCTGAAGTGCTCCCGCAGGCCGGGCCAGAGACGGGTCCGCTTGCCGGCCTCGTCGTACTCGTAGAAGCCCGCGCCACCGCTGCGTCCCGGACGGCCGAACTCGTCGACCATCCGGTCGATGACCGCGTCCGCCGGGTGTCCGGCCCAGGTGCCACCGGCCTCCTCGACGGCCCGCTTGGTCTCGTTGCGGATTTTGCGGGGCAGGGTGAGGGTGAGTTCGTCCATCAGGGAGAGCACCTTGGCCGGGTAGCCGGACTGCGCCGCGGCCTGCTCGACCGACGCGGGCTCGACGCCCTCGCCGACCATGGCGACGCCCTCGTTGATGAACTGGCCGATGACGCGCGAGGTGAAGAAGCCTCGGGAGTCGTTGACGACGATCGGCGTCTTCTTGATCCGGCGGACCAGGTCGAAGGCTCGCGCGAGGGCCTCGTCGCCGGTCCGCTCACCCTTGATGATCTCGACCAGCGGCATCCTGTCCACGGGCGAGAAGAAGTGCAGCCCGATGAAGTCGGCGGGGCGCGAGACGCCTTCGGCGAGGACGGTGATGGGCAGGGTCGAGGTGTTGGAGCAGAGCAGGGCGTCCGGCTCGATGACGTCCTGGATCTCCTGGAACACCTTGTGCTTGAGCGCGGTGTCCTCGAAGACCGCCTCGATGACGGCGTCGCAGCCCGCCAGATCGGCCGGGTCGCCGGTCGGGGTGATGCGGGCCAGCAGCTCGTCGCGCTTGGCCTCGGTCGTACGGCCCCGGGAGAGCGCCTTGTCAAGGAGCTTCTCGCTGTACGCCTTGCCCTTGGCGGCGGCCTCCACGGAGACGTCCTTGAGGACGACGTCGAGGCCGGCGCGAGCGCAGGAGTACGCGATGCCCGCGCCCATCATCCCGGCGCCGAGGACGGCGACCTTGCGGACCTGGCGCTCCTCGATGCCCTTGGGTCGGCTGGCACCGGAGTTGACGGCCTGAAGGTCGAAAAAGAACGCCTGGATCATGTTCTTCGAGACCTGGCCGGTGACCAGCTCGGTGAAGTAGCGGGCCTCGATGGTCAGCGCGGTCTCGAAGTCGACCTGCGAGCCCTCGACGGCGGCGGCCAGGATGTTGCGGGGTGCGGGCATCGGGGCGCCCGCGATCTGCTTCTTCAGGTTGGCCGGGAAGGCGGGCAAATTGGCGGCGAACTTCGGGTGGGACGGGGTGCCGCCGGGAATCTTGTAACCCTTGACGTCCCAGGGCTGCTGGGACTCGGGGTTCGCGTCGATGAAGGCGCGGGCCTTGTCGAGCATCTCCTCCCGGGTGGCGGCGACCTCGTGGACCAGGCCGTTCTCCAGGGCGCGCTGCGGCGTGTACTGGGTGCCCTGGAGGAGGACCTTCAGCAGCGCGTCGGCGATACCCATGAGGCGTACGGTGCGGGTGACGCCGCCGCCCGCGGGAAGCAGGCCGAGGGTGACCTCGGGCAGACCGATCCGGGAGCCGGGCGCGTCGAGGGCGACGCGGTGGTGGGAGGCGAGCGCGATCTCGTAACCGCCGCCGAGCGCCGCGCCGTTGATGGCGGCGACGACGGGGATGCCGAGGGTCTCGATGCGACGCAGCGAGTTCTTGATGGCGGTGCCGGTGTCGAAGGCCTGCTGGGCGTTCTCGGGACCGACCTTGATCATGTCCTTGAGGTCACCGCCCGCGAAGAACGTCTTCTTGGCGGAGGTATAGATGATGCCGCGGATGGAGTCCTTCTCGGCCTCGGCGCGGTCGGCGATGGCCGCGATGGAGTCCTTGAAGGCCTGGTTCATCGTGTTGGCGGACTGGTCGGGGTCGTCGAGTACGAGGGTGACGACGCCGGTCTCGTCCTGTTCCCAGCGGATGGTCGTGCTCTCGGTCATTGCTTTTCTTCTCCGTAAGAGAGGGGCCGGCAGGGGTGGCGTGGGTGAAGGAGCGGGGTCGGGGTGCGTGGATCGCAAGGCGGAGGACCGATCCATGGCGAATGGGGCCTCCCCTGCTCGAGCGAAGCCGAGAGCTCGGGGAACATGGTGAGGGACGACAACGCCGCGAGGCGCGTGCCCGACCCCGCGACGCCACGCCACCCGCTGTCGGCCCCCCACGGTGGTCGGGGACGGTCAGAGGCGCTCGATGACGGTGGCGATGCCCATGCCGCCGCCGACGCAGAGGGTGGCGAGGCCGTACCGCTGGTCGCGCCGTTCCAGTTCGTCGATGAGCGTGCCGAGGATCATCGCGCCGGTGGCGCCGAGGGGGTGGCCCAGCGCGATGGCGCCGCCGTTGACGTTGATCTTGTCGAGGGAGAGCCCCATATCCCTGGCGAAGCGCAGCACGACACCGGCGAACGCCTCGTTGATCTCGACGAGGTCGATGTCGTCGATGGTCAGCCCGGCTTTGGTGAGGGCCTTGCGGGTGGCGGGCGCGGGGCCGGTCAGCATGATGGTGGGCTCGGAGCCGGAGACGGCGGCGGAGACGATCCGGGCGCGCGGCGTGAGTCCGTACCGCTCGCCGATCTCCTGGTTGCCGATCGCGACGAGCGCGGCGCCGTCGACAATGCCGGAGGAGTTGCCCGCGTGGTGGACGTGGTCGATCTTCTCGACCCAGTGGTACTTCTGCAGCGCCACCGCGTCGAAGCCGCCCATCTCACCGATCGCGGCGAAGGACGGCTTGAGCGCGGCGAGCGAGTCGGCGGTGGTGCCGGGGCGCATGTGCTCGTCGTGGTCGAGGACGACGAGGCCATTGCGGTCCTTGACGGGGACGACGGAGCGCGCGAACCGGCCGTCCTTCCACGCTTCGGCAGCGCGTTCCTGGGAGAGCGCGGCGAATTCGTCGACATCGCGACGGGAGAAGCCCTCGATGGTGGCAATGAGGTCGGCGCCGACGCCCTGCGGGGCGAAGCCGGTGGCGAAGTTGGTCATCGGGTCCATCGCCCAGGCGCCGCCGTCGGAGCCCATCGGGACGCGGGACATCGACTCGACGCCGCCCGCGAGGATGAGATCCTCCCAGCCGGAACGGACCTTGGCGGCGGCCAGGTTGACGGCTTCCAGGCCCGAGGCGCAGAAGCGGTTCTCCTGGACGCCCGCGACGGAGTCCGGAAGGCCGGCCGCGATGGCGGCGATCCGGGCGATGTCGGAGCCCTGGTCGCCGAGCGGGCTGACCACGCCGAGGACGATGTCGTCGATGGCCGCCGGGTCCAGGCCGGGGAAACGGCTGCGGATTTCCTGGATGAGGCCGACGACGAGGTCGATCGGCTTGGTGCCGTGCAGGGCGCCATTGGCCTTGCCGCGGCCGCGCGGGGTGCGGATCGCGTCGTAGACATATGCTTCGGTACTCAAGACAGCAGCCTTTCGAGGGTGGTTGTGCGTCAGGGGTCAGGAGAGCAGCGACCGGCCGATGATCTCCTTCGTCGTCTCGGTCGTGCCGCCGTAGATGGTCTGGATGCGGCCGTCGGTGAACGCCTTGGCAACCGGATATTCCGTCATGTGACCGTAGCCGCCGTGAAGTTGGTGACAGAGGTCGGCGACGCGCGAGTCACCCGCGTGGATCGGCGGCAGGGGGAGTTCCATCAGCCGGTGGTGTCCTTCCGGGTCCTCGTGATGCTGGGTACGTCCCAGTCGGCGGCGACGGACTCGGTGTCCGAGCCGGGCTGCGCGGGCCCGCTGCGTACGGAGACGGGAGTGGCGGAGAAGCGGGGCGCGGGGGCGGGCTGAGTGAGTCCGCCGTGCTCGACGAAGGTGGAGCGGGCGGCGATGTGCGGATGGCGGGGCGCCTCACGGAGCGAGAGGACGGGGGCGACGCAGGCGTCCGTGCCCTCGAACGCCTCGGTCCACTCCGCGCGCGTACGGGTCCTGAACCGGTCGGCGACGACTGTGCGCAGCTCCTCCCAACGGGCAACGTCCCCCCGGTCCGGGGCCTCGTCCTCGATACCGAGAAGCTTGCTGAACTCGTCGTAGAACCGCTGCTCCAGCGGGCCGACCGCCATGTACTGGCCGTCGGCGGTCTCGTACGAACCGTAGAACGGGCAGCCGCCGTCCAGGAGGTTGGAGCCGCGCCGGTCCTGCCAGCCGCCGGCCGCCAGCATTCCGTGGATCATCGTGGCGAGATGGGCGGCGCCGTCGACGATCGCCGCGTCCACCACCTGGCCCCGGCCGCCGGGGGTGCGGGCGTGCTGGAGGGCGGCGAGTACGCCGACTGCGAGATAGAGCGAGCCACCCGCGTAGTCGCCGACCAGGTTGGCCGGGACGGTGGGCGGCTCACCGGGCTTGCCGATCACGGAGAGGGTGCCGGTGAGGGCGATGTAGGCGATGTCGTGCCCGGCTCGTTCGGCGAGCGGTCCATCCTGACCCCAGCCGGTCATCCGTCCGTACACGAGCTGGGGATTACGGGCCAGCGCGGCGGCGGGGCCGACGCCGAGACGTTCGGCGACGCCCGGCCGGTAGCCCTCGATCAGGATGTCGGCGCGCTCGACCAGATCGAGCACCTTGGCGGCCCCGTCCTCGGCCTTGAGGTCGACGAGCACGGAGCGCTTGTTGCGGTTGGTGAGGTCGTACGCGGGGTCGACCCCGAGCCCCGGGCTGCCGGGCCGGTCGACCCTGACGACATCGGCGCCGAGGTCGGCCAGGAGCATCGCGGCGAACGGGCCGGGTCCGATGCCTGCCAGTTCGACCACGCGCACACCTGCCAGCGGGCCGTTTTCCGTCGTTGCCATCAAGCCCCCAGAGGTATGACACAACTGATGTAACAGCAATGATGCTAAGAACGCACCACGCTCCGCACAACCCCTTGGGCCGAGCAAGCGCTTAGTTCCTTCTCCGGGATCCTCCCCCACGATCGCCGCCCGGCCGTACACCGCCACGGCCCCCTCCGCTAACCTCTGCCTGCTACATCGGCGCCGGCCCCCTGCGGAGGCAGTTGTGAACAGGCAGAACGGGGCACAACGCCCCTATGACGTAGTCCTCTTCGGCGCCACCGGCTTCGTGGGCGCCCTCACCGCCGAATATCTCGCCGCCCACGCGCCAGCCGACTGCCGCTGGGCCGTGGCCGGACGCAATCGGGCCAAACTGGAGCAGCTGCGTGAACGCCTCACCGCGATCGACCCGCGCTGCGCAGATCTCCCGCTGCTGCACGCCGAGGCCGACGACGAGCACTCGCTGCGCGAACTCGCCGAATCCGCCCATGTGGTGGCCACGACGGTGGGCCCCTACGTCTGGTACGGCGAGCAGCTGGTCGCGGCCTGCGCCGAGGCCGGGACGGACTACACGGACCTCACCGGCGAGTCGGAGTTCGTGGACCGGATGTATCTGGAGCACGACGCGCGGGCCCGCGAGACCGGGGCGCGGATCGTGCACTCCTGCGGTTTCGACTCCGTACCGCACGACCTCGGGGTGTACTTCACCGTCCAGCAGTTGCCGCAGGACGTGCCGCTGACGATCGACGGGTTCGTCCGCAGCGACGCCGTCTTCTCCGGCGGTACGTTCGCCTCCGCGCTCACCGTGATGGGCCGCGGCACTCACATGCTGCGCGCCGCGCAGGAACGCCGGCTGCACGAACCCCGTCTGGTCGCCCGCCGCGCCCGCGCCCGGCTCGGCGCCCCTCACTTCAGTGCGGAGACCGGTACCTGGGCGCTGCCGCTGCCGACGCTGGACTCGCAGGTCGTCCAGCGTTCGGCGCGGGCGCTCGACCGGTACGGTCCGGACTTCCGCTACCGCCACTTCGCCTCGGTGAAGCATCTGCCCGTCGCGCTGGGCGGCACCGCCGCGATCGGCGCCCTCGTGGGTGCTGCGCAGGTTCCGGCGGCGCGGTCCTGGCTGATGGACCGGTACGAGCCGGGCGAGGGCCCGGACGCCGAGCGCAGGCGGCGCAGCTGGTTCACCGTGCGCTTCGTCGGCAAAGGCGGCGGGCACCGGGTCTTCACCGAAGTATCGGGCGGCGATCCCGGTTACGACGAAACGGCGAAGATGCTCGCCGAATCCGCGCTCTGCCTCGCCCTGGACGAGCTCCCGTCGACATCCGGGCAGGTCACCACGGCCATCGCGATGGGGGACGCACTGCTGGAGCGGCTGCGCGCGGCCGGGCTGCGCTTCCGGGTCGCGGCGGTTCGTTGAACGGACCGGCGCCCGGCTACTGAGCGGTCGGCATGCCGGTGTCCGGCTTCGGAGCGGAAGGAGTTCCAGGCGTCCCGGAATCTACCCGTGACGGGCGTCGGGGACGAGGACACCTGGCGTGCTCTGCTCAACGCCCAGGGCTCGGACCAGTACAAGTAGCCACCACGGCGGCGCGGCGCGCCCGCCGGGTCAGAATGCCCAGGCCACCAGCGTACAGATCATCGAGACGGCCCAGACCGCTCCCGCGGCTATACCGAGAGTCATCCCCACTGCGACCCGGCGCTGGGCGAGATAGACGGTTCCTGGTCGCATGGACGTTCGATGTTCGGTCATGCGTACCAGTTTGCCCGTCATGATCGGCGGGCGTTATCCGTACGGATACTCAGGCGGTCGCTTCCCGCAGGGCCTGACGGCAGAGCGCGTCGGCCCTGCGGGTGGTCTCCGGCTGACGGAAGTCGCGGGCCAGCAGAAGGGTGTGGGCGCAGGCGTTGTCCAGACCGGTCCGGTGTCCGACGGAGACGAAGACCGGCTTGATGCCGTCCTGGGTACGCAGCGCTCGACCCACCTCCTCCTCGCCGTCGAGCAGCGGCGACCAGTCACCCCGGCGGGGGCCAGGTTGCTCGTACGAGAAAGTGAACGGGTTCTTGGCGACGCCGATCACCGGGAGTCCGGTGAGCACCCCGAGGTGACTGGCGAGTCCGAAACGGCGCGGGTGCGCCAGGCCATATCCGTCACAGATCACGAGTCCGGGGTCGACCGACAGGGACTCCAGCACGGCCAGCACGGTCGGAATCTCCCGGAAGGCCAGAAATCCGGGGATGTACGGGAACGTGACCCGGCCGACGGCGGTTGCCTCGGCGACCACGTCGAGCGTGGACTCGTCGAGGACGACCGCCGCTGCCACGACGACATCGCTCTCGTCGTCGTAGGCGACATCGACCCCCGTGACCCGGCCGGTACCGGGCGGCGGGCCGGGTTCGTCGAGCACCATCCGGGGGCGCAGGGCGTCCTGAACGGCTCGGGCCTCGGCCTCGTCGGCGGGCATCGGGAGTGTTGTCATAGTGCCGTCAAGTCTAGACACCGGGCACGGCAGCCTGCTCGGCGGCGGCCTGCCGGAAGCACGGGGCCACGACCTGCCCGGTCCTGATTCGCCGGGCACCCCTGGCGTATGTCAGGTCTGGCTCTGTCCACGGGAACCGACAGCGGATGTTCACCGATTTCGACAGCACAGAGCGGCCAGAAGATTCGAGCGGTGCCGCCTGTCAGCCCTTGGCCTAAGGTGTGCCAGTGATCTTCAAGAGGAAGAAGCAGAAGGTTTCGGACCTCGGCGCCGTCATATCCGAGCTGGAGCAGGCCGTTGACGCACGCGACGGCGCCCGCACCGAACATGCCTTCACCGCCGCGCTGAAGGCTCTGCAGCAGGCGACAAACACCGAACGCGTCCTGGCGGGGCCCCGGTTGGCCGCACTGCTCCCCGCTTTCCCGCCCACCGGCCCGCGCCCGCTCCTGGCATCGGCGGCCGGCTTTTGCGTCGAGGGCGGCGCAGACCCGGCGGCCTGCGCGGAGCCGATCCTCGGCGGCGTCCACCGAGACCTGCTCGATGCCCTGGAGTTCGCCCGATGCTGGACCGCCGCCGGCGGAGCCGCGGACGAACTACCGGAGCCCGACGAGAAGATCATCGATAATGCGCTGCTGGCCCGCCTGGGCGGCGACGCGTACGATGCCACGCGGTTGGCGCTGGCTTGGTGCTCGGTCGAGGAATGGCAGCCGCCCGCGCTGGCCGTACTGTGCCGCAGCGCAGAGGTGCGCCGTCGGCACGCATCCACGCTCCTCCCCGCCTGCCGCGATCTGACAGCCCTGGAGCGGCATGACCTCAAGTGCCTGGCCTACGCGCTGGCGGTCCTGGACGACGAGCCCCTGGTGGTGCTGCACCGGCCCACCGGGAGCGGGTTCGAGGTACGCATCGGCGGCATCGGGGACAACTTCCAGTTGCACACGCTGCTCGCCCACGTACTCATCGGCGGCGGCCACGTGCCCGGTACCGCCCCTTCGGCTGAGAGCGTCCGCCTGGCCACGGACCCCGAGCCCGCCCGAGAACGCGCTGAGGCCGTCGCGACCGGGGCCTTCGAACTCCTCGCCCCGGACGGCGAACGGATCTGGAACGAGGGGCTGCCCGACGACATCCCCGTGGTGGAGGGGTACCGTCTGCTCGTGCTGGACGAACCGCTGTACCAACGCAGTTGGAACGCCGACCGGTTCTTCCCCTATCTCCCGGGTACGGCCGAGCTGACCCGCGTCCTGTCCGACGACGAGGCGCGAACCTGGTTCGCCCGCACCTCGTCCGGCAACGGGACCTCTCAGGCTTCCTGACTCAATGAACCGGCCGCCACTGCGAGGTGGCCACAGGTCGGAGCTCGGACCCGGTACCCCTGTCGAACACGGAGTGCGCCGGCGTGCTGTCGGAACTGCTGAACATCTGCTGTCGGTTCTCGTGGGCAGAGCCAGGCCCACCGCTTCCTGCGGCGGGCCACAGCCGTTCCCAGCACTGCACCACTCCTGGCAGGTGCGTCTACCGGGCGAGGAGGGCAGCGGTGACGAACCGGCTCGCCTCCTCGTACGACCAGGCGTCGTGCCCGGGGCTCTCCTGGGTCAGGGAATGCCGCAGGCATGCCGCGGCATCGTCCAGGGGCGGTCCGTCGTCCTCTGCGACAGCCGTAAGTGCCGACTGCGTGAGGTAGAGCGCCACGTCGGGGTTCGTCTCACGCGCCCATTTCACGGCGGAGACGACGTAGACGTACAAGTCACAAGCGGGGAGCCGTCCCGGATGCTTCCAGTAGAACCCCAGCAAGTTCCACTCTCGTAGACCTCGCCCGGGTGTCAGCTTCCGAAGTGACTTTTGCACGGATAACCGGAGTCGGCTGCACGCGCCGATGGCGGGCCGCCGACGGGCTTCCACCAGGATTCCTACGACGGTCTTGTCTCCGGCAGCTCGATCGCGGTTGTCTCCCTCGGCGCGACGCGCCGCCTGGCCTTCCGCAGCCTCGACCGGACCCACCGCGAGGAACTTGCCCTCGAGCATGGCTCGCTGCTGCTCATGACCGCCGTGACCCAGCGCGGCTGGACCCACGCCGTTCCCCGGGATCGCTCGGCCGGCTGCCGCGTCAGTCTCACCTTCCGCCACTTTGATCCGAAGGCTGCCCAGGCAAGCTGACGCCGGATCATCGATTCCAGCACGGCTATCCCTGGAGGTAGCGGTGCAGGGAGGTCTTCGGGGTGCCGGTCTTGGCGCTGATCTCGCCGTAGCTGGCGCCCTGGCCCTTGAGCAGGCGCGTACTCGATCTTGTCGGCGGGGTGGGCAACGGGGCGGCCGATGCGACGGCCAGCGGCTTCAGTAACGGCGCGGGCGTGGGCGGCGCGTTCGGCAGTGAAGGTGCGCTCCATCTCGGCGAACAGGGCCAGCAGCAGGAAGGCGATGCGGGGGCAGGCCCGGTGCAGCGGCCAGTATCCGAGCCACGGTCCCGGCCAGCGTTTCCAGCGATTGACCTGGTTGGTGCCGGCCTCCCCGGGAGACAGGAGCGCGGAGTTGTCCCGGACGTAGGCGTCGAACATCGGCTGCGTGTCCTGTATCGGCACCGTGAGCTTGTCGAACAGCCACGGCTCCCAGCCGACCAGCCTCATCGCCCGCAGCTGGGCGAGCTCGGTCCCGGTGCGTTCGGCCAGCGCGGTGAGCATTGCCCTCGGCGGGTCGTAGTCGAGGTCTGCCGGGACATCCAGGCCGGTCAGGCCGAGATTGTGGGTGAGCAGGTCCTTCACCGGCATCTCGTACAGGCGGGCCAGCCGGTCCAGCCAGGACGACAGCGACTCCAGAGGGCCGGGCTGCGGGTGCAGAGGCCAGCGCCGCGGTGGGCTCACGTCAGCTCGCGCTCGAACAGTCGGCGCCGCTCGGTCGGCCCGGCGTACGGCGCCAGCGGCGAGCGGCCCAATCACCTCGGCCTGCCGCACCGCGGCATCCCATAACTCGGCAGGCGAGGTCAGAACCCCGCACTCCGCCACTGGTCCATCGACCATCCGGAAGTCCCCCGTCGCGCACACGACTACGGCCAAGTCGACCGTAGTGCGGATGGCTTCGGACCATCTGGGAGTTCGCACTTCCCTGCACTCCGCGGCGAATCCCCAGTTCGTCCGTGCACACGACTACGGACATTCACAAACGGGTCGCCGATCCAATCGGATCCGATCCCGCCTTCCGCCTCCCCTTTTAGCCCCCTATGATGGCCGCCACGGCGCGCCACACGGGCATGAAGATCGGAACGTCATGAGTCGCGAACCAGACCCAGCCGCCCTCTACCCGGACGTAACCGCCCACGGCAGCCTCGCCGCAGCACTCCAAGCCGCAGCCACTGACCAAGGCCTGTCCCTTCCCCTGGCCGTCACCCCGTCCGATCCACTGCGTCATGCCACGATCACCAGTGTCGTCCCGCATCGCCGTTCGTCCCACATCGCGGCGTGGCATCACGAGCGAAATTGGACCATCTGGGGCTCGTCCAACGACAGGCTCGTGATCTGCGGCAACACTAAGGACATACGTGAACTTCCCCAAGTGATCCGCGGCTGGGCGGAGGGGCCAGCCTCGACGAGATCAGGCAGGCCGCGACCTTTGACCTCCTGACCGGACGTTTCGAGGTCCCCGACAACAACCCCGCTGACGTCATCGCCTCAGAGTGGCAGTGGCTGCTGAAGGACGCCGATCACGCCGACTGGCCGCAGTACCAGGCGCTCATCGAGTCCGCCCACGCCGAACCGGAGCTCCGCAGGCTCTACCCCTTCACGAGCCACTGGGCACTGAGCTTCTCCAACACGCCCGACTACCCGTTCTCCCCGTCCTTCGTCTCGATCGGCTCACCCCGGGGAACCGGCGACTACACCATCAGGGAGTGGTGGAATGGCCCCGCCCTGCACCACGTCACCACAACCGCCGAAGCGATCGTCATCGCCGTCGGCCGGATCCCTGCCGACCTGCTCCAGACGTCCTCTGGGAACCCTGTACAGGACTCCTGAGAGCGACATCGGCGACCCGGGAAGGGAAACGATCGGGCATGGCCGACCGCATCTACCTCCGGCATTCCACCGACAAGCAGACCGACGCCCGCCAACGGCATGCCCTGGCCGCACTGCTGGCCGCCGGCGCCCCCGTCTACGAGGACCCCGCCACCTCCACCCGCCAACTCTCCCTCGACCGTGCCGGCTTCACTCGGCTCCTGCACGAGGCCGCCGTCGGCGACACCATCCGCATCGCCGACGCCGCCCGCCTCTTCCGCTCCGTCGCCGACATCCTCGCCCTGCGGCCGGTGCTCATCCGCCGCGGCCTGCACCTGCGAGTCGAGTCCGGGCTGTTGTCCGGCATCGACCTCGCCTCCGACGACCCCGGTACCAAGATGATGGTCTCCGTCCTCGCCGCCGTGCTGGAGTTCCAGCGCGACATGATCAGCAAGAACACCTGCGAAGGCGTCGTCGCCGCCGAAGCCGCAGGCAAGACGCTCGGCCGCCCCGCCGCGCTCGACCCGGACCAGGCGGCGAAGGTGGTCGAGGCGTTCGGCGAAGGAGCCGCTGTCAAGGCGCTGGCCCGCCGCCACCAGGTCGACCCGAAGACGATCCGCCGGGTCCTCGATGCTGCCGGAGCCCGCGACCTGCCAGGGCAGCTCGACGTCCTCCCGGCCGGGGCCGACGAGCGACACCAGCAGCCCGCGCCGGACCCGGAGATCACCCTCGACCTGCCCGGCCTGCTCGCCGACCACCTGCTCACCGCAGGCGACGAGACCATCCGCCGCGCAGTCGCCGCCGGACGCACCATCCGCCGCGGCAAGGGCCACTCGGTCCGCCTCACCGCCCCACTCGAACTCCACCGCGCCGCCCTCCAACAGAGCGCGGCCCTGGCTGCCGATTCCGCCGGCCCCGCCGCACGCAAGGCACACCGGGTCTACGCCGCCCGCCTCACGGCCACGGGGACGACCCCCGGTCGAAACTCTTCCGGCGCGCTCAGCGTGGTCCGGGGCCGAAAACGGGCTTACCGCTAACCGCTGCCTGATTGATCCCCGATGCCGAGATAACGATCGGCTACAGCCTGCGGTTGCGCCAGGCGTGCCGGCGTCTTCGATCCGAAAGCCACTGGCGGGTTACTTGTCACCTGGTTCGCCGCTCGTTGACGGCACCCCAAACATGGGGTGTGAAACTGGCGACCTCGCGTAATCGGGAGTCTCGTATTCCTCAGCTGTTGAGTGCTTGAGTGCTCTTGGTGACCGTGAGTGGTCGCCAGTTTCACACCCCAGGTAGTCGTTCCTCGGCAACCGACGGATGCGAGCGAGACGCGCCCACAATCGGAGGAATGCCGAAAGCAAGGCACCGAACGGGGATCCAATTGGCTGGTTGCCCAACCGATTCGACCCGAGGATGTCCCCATGCGTCGTGCCCTTACAGCGGTTGCCTTGTGCGCCGGGACCGTTGCTCTCACGCTCGGAAGCGTGGGATTCGCCAACGCGGAAGCTTGGATCTTCCCGCAACAGTGCTTGGACGGGGGCGGGCAGGTTATGCAGATCGAGCCCGGGCTAGGCACCTGCGTCGGCGGGACGTACGACGGCACCGAGGTGCGAGAGCGAGCCTGAGCCCATTCGATTCCACTGTGATCGCATCGCCCCGCCGAACTGTTCGGCGGGGCGGCGTTACTACGCTCCTGGTGACCGTGAGTGGTCGCCAGGAGCGTAGTAACGCCAGGTTCCTCCTGCCTCGGCGGCGAGCTGGGCGGTGGTGTCGTCGTGGTAGCCGAGCATCCGGGCGACCACCGGAGCGGGGGCCTGGAGGACGAGGTGGCGAATCGCCGCGGTGCGTCCTCGCTGGGTCAAGAAGGCCAGGTGACCGAGTCGGAGTTCCAGGGTTTCCGAGGTCATGGGCTGTCCAGCCCGGCAGCCGGGGAAGAGCCATCGGGCGTCCGGATTGGCCGCGGTCATGGTGTTCGGCCGCTGCCCCAGGTAGTCCAGCAGCATTCCGGCGAAGGGGGTCGGAACGGGCGACGGGTCGCCGAGCCGGACCACGACCTCGCCGTGCTCGTGCAGGACGTCATCGATGCCGAGCCGGGCGATCCGGGTGAGCGGCTGTGCGTAGAGAAGGACGAGCACGGCCGCGACGCGGTCCTGGAGCGGCACGTCGTCGCGGTTTACGAGTTGTCGCAGCAGTGCGAGCCGCTGGTGCTGGGCGAGCGGGGCGGGATTGCTTGTGGAGCGGTGCGGGATGGCGACCTTCGGCATGTGCTTGGACCGCATCGCCCACCGCAGGAAGGCGTGGGTGAGGCGCCGGGCGGTGTAGCCGCCGGCGTACCAGGCATCGACATCGGCCTGCGCGCAGTCGGCGAGAGACCGTCCACGCTCGGCAAGGTGATCGAGGAAGGCGGTCGCGAGGCGGATCTCGTCGCGGGCTTGCTGGACCTGCTTGCCGGTGAGCGGGCCGCGGCCGGCCAGGTGTTCAGGCGGCGCTGGACGTGCCAGGCGGCGAAGAGCTCCAGCAATTTCCGGTGCTCGGCATCGTCGATGGCGGGCAGTTTCTCGGCGAGCCATCGCTGGAACAGCAGCAGCTGCCGGTCGGCCGGTGGCAGGATCCCGGCCTGGATGAGCAGATCACGCAGGTAGGCCACTGAACTCCAGGGGGTGAGCCGGCTCAGGCCCTCGTGGGTGAGCGGGACTTCGCCACGGGCCAGAGCCCGCAGGTTCCGCTGGACGTGGGGCTTGCTGGTCCAGGTCAGGGCGCCCTTCGGGCGGCGCGTCTGCCCCAGGGCGTCGAAGAGCGGGAGGAGTTCGGCCCGGACGGAGCCGGTGCCGTCGTCAAGGAGTTCGCCAAGGCGCTCGGCCAGCACGCATTGGCCGCAGACTCCGCGCCGGTAACGCCTGGCCTCTCGTCCACACCGTTCGCAGGTGCAGTCGCCGAGGCCACCGGCGCAGTCGGTGCAGAGCTTGCCGCCGTCCGGCGCGAGGCCGCACGTCAGCCGCTCAGTGCCGCAGCCGGTGCAGGTCCCGTAGGTCTCCAGCGCGTGGTCGTAGCAGCGCGGGCAGAGATAGCCCTCGGGCCAGTGCGCCGCCCCGAGACGCACGGCCCGGCGGCAGCGCGCGCAGAACAGGACCTCGGCGCGGACGCGGGTGCGGCTCATCCCTCGGGCCGGATGCGGGCGCGCTTGGGACGGACCGCCGACAGGTCGACGACCGCGTCGCCGGTGGCGACCTTGCGGATGGTGGCGTTCTCCGCCTTGGTGGCAATCAGGTCGGCCGGAGTGCACTCGAAGATGTCGCAGAGCGCGGCCAGCACCGGCAGCGACAGCCGCTCGGGGGTGCCGGTGATCAGGCGGTGGACCTGGGAGAGGGAGAGGTCGATGCCGCGCTCGGCGAGCGGTGGGGCGAGCTCGCTGGTGGTGAACATCCCTGCGGCGGCCATCCGCTCGCGCAGCCGCCACTGGTAGCTGACCTGGCGTTTCATTGGGCCCTCCTCGCGGGCTTGAGCGCGGCCTCGATGGTGGCGTCCAGGGCCCGCCGCAGGGTGCGGGTGCGGAAGTCGGAGGACACGCAGGTGTAGATGGAGGTGGTGAACGCGTGGTCGTGGCCGGCCTGCTCCTGGACGAACAGCGGGTCGTGGCCGTCGTCAATCAGGTGGGTGACGTACGACCTGCGCAGCGAGTGGAAGTCCAGGACCGGGTCCAGGCCGAGGTCGTCGCGGTAGGCGGCGAAGCGGGAGTCCAGCCGTTGCAGACCGACGCGCCGGCCGCGTTCGGACGGCCACAGGGCGGGCCCGTCGGTGTGTCGCATGGCGCACCTCGTTGATCCACTGGTCGAGGATCTCGGCCGACCAGTCCCACACGGTCAGCACGCTGCGGCGCTTCGGGGGCGAGCCCTTCTTCGCTTTGCCGTGGCGGACGTAGCAGACGCCGTACTCGCCGAACTCCGCCCCCTCGGGGTTGCGACCGAAGTCGGCCGTGTCGAGCATCCGCGTCTCGTTGCGCCGCAGCCCGTAGGCGTACGCGGAACAACATCGCGTCGCGGAAGGCGGGCAGCCACCCCTTGCGGCCGCGTCTGCGGACCCGGCTCACCTCGTCGTCGGCGTGGTCGAAGAACGCCTGCAATTCCTCCCGGGTGAAGGCCCGCTTCGGCGACTCGGCCTCGCACTCCTGCATGTGAACGGCGGTGTTCCACTCGTGACACACCTGGATCGGATGGTTGCCGAAGCGCCGCTCGCACTGGGCGGCCCAGCCATAGGCGGGGTCGCTGGCGTAGTCGCAGAACAGCCGCACCGCCTCCTGGTAGCCGCGCAGCGTCGAGCGGACACAGCCGTGGACCGCCCGCAGGTCGCCGAACCACTCGTCCGCCAGCTGCGAAGACCAGGCCCACGGAAAGGCGTCCGCGTGCGAGCGAACGCCCGCACCTTCCGCTCACGGCCGTTGATGGTCGACAGCGCCAAGTTCCGGGCCAGTTGCTGGTTGCGCCAGCCGTCCAGCATCGCCTCGAAGACCTGCTCCTCCGGCCGCAGCAGCGGCACCCCGTCGGCCAGGGGCAGCCGCACGGCTCCCGGCGCCATCCCGCCCTTACCCACCAACTCGTCACGCTCCGTAGATCGCATCCGGCGCGAGAATCTCGCATCAGATGCGAAGCCCGGAGGGGAACGGCAGGTCAGCCATCCAATCGAGTGAAGCGGGACGACACCGGCCCGGCCATCAGCTACCGTCTCAGCAGCCTCACGGCGGGCCCTCTATCTGCTGATCAGCGGCTTACCGATGTCCACCCGGACAACGCGGCACAAGATGGCGCCAGTTCGCATCAGATGCGATTCGCGCCGGTTCCCAGATACGCCAGAAACCCGCCACAGGATGATCTTGGAGGGCTCGCGCTGATTACTCAGCGCTGGGTGTCGGCCCTGTTCTCGTAACTAGCTACGTACGTACCCCGTACCACAGGTAGCAGGTAGCAGGTAGCCCTGCGTAGCGGTCTGACCTCAGCCTCGGCAGCCCTTCAGCACCCGCGTCGGGCACGAGCGAGTTGACACGGTTCCCGTACTCGCGGCGGGCCTTGCGCTGTGCCGGGACCGCCGAAGTTCCTGGGCTGCCGTCGAGGGGCTGGCAGAGGTCGAGGAGCCGGCGGTGGATCGCGGGCACAGCGGTGACGCGCAGGGTGTAGCCCCTGGCCGCGCCGTACGGTCACGCCCTGGTCGAGCGTGGCGCGCTCGACGGGCTCCAGCTCGGTGGAGCGGAGGAAGTCGGTGACCTTGCCCGGCATGTCGAGGGCGACCGGCAGCTCGGGGCCGTGGCGCCTGGGTCGGCGGGCGTGTACTCGGGCAGGAGGTCAGCGACGGCGGTACGGATGGCGCCGCGGCTGACGCTGTGCTCGCGGGCGAGGGCGGCAATGGAGCGACCCTCCAGGTATGTGGTGCGGACTCTCTCGGTCTCCGTGGCCTGGACGGCGGGGCGGCGTCCGCCCTTGTTGCCTTTGGCCTCGGCTGCCCGCAGCCCGTCGTAGGTCAGCTCCCGCTGGAGTTCGCCGGCGGCGGCGAGGGTCTGCACCTTGAACTTCACGGTGGACAGCAGTTCGCCGGTGCGCGGGTGGCGGGCGGTGAGGTCCATCGCGGAGAACGCGCCGTCGTGGATGCGCAGGGCGAGGCGCTCGCGGTGCATGACGTCGAGCACGTCGAGGATGTGCTGGGTGCCGCGCACCAGGCGGAACATCTCGGAGATGTGCACGGTGTCGCCCGGCCGCGCGTAGGTGAGGAGCTCGCCGAACTTCGGCCGTTCCAAGGGATGGAGGCGGCTGGAAGTGCCGCCCTCCTCTTCGAACGTGACCGGCTCCTCAACGAGGTTTTGACGGTCGGTCAACTGCTGGTCGGTCGACACCCGCTTCTAGACCAGGTTGGCCATGCCGCTCCCCATGTCGGTGGTCGCATTCGACCCTAGCTGTCAGCAAACCATGTCATCAATCAGCATCGGATCTGATTGGATTCGCGCCGCCGTGAACCCGTATCGCACGGGTTCATGGGACGTGCGCGGCACCTGTCGTCATTCGAAGTCTCAGAAGGGGGTCCGCCCTGCTTTTGAGTGAGAACGGGTTCTGAGCTTGAGATTTATCCTCGCCATTCGAACACGGCCCTCTGCCGTGTCGACTGGGCGTTTTCACCCGATTCGGCCCCGTCGTGGGCGCGTTGATCGCGCCTGAAAGCGCCGGTCAGACGTGTTCGAATCTGCTGGGTTAAATCTCAAGCTGAGAACCGATCGGGAGTCGGGCCCGGTTCGGCGGCGGGTTTTTGATCTTGCTCCGGGAAAGGGTCGTTTGTGAGAGTGACCGCGTGCGTGACTTCGGCCCCACTCGCGATCACAGAAGATCTCAGGGCCCTATCGGGTCTGGCTGCGCCGATAAGATGTTCGGACCTGCCGCCGCTCTGACAGCAGGCCTGCGTATCAGCGAGAGGACTCTCAGTGAGCCAGCACCGTCCCGCCCGTGCGGCGGTGTTCTCGGCCGGGTCCTGGGGAACCGCCCTCGCCAAGATCATGGCCGACGCGGGCACCGACGTAATCATGCACGCCCGGCGGAGTGAGATCGCCGACGCGATCACCACGGCGCACCGCAACCCCGGGTACTTCCCGGACATCGAACTGCCCCACACCATAACGGCCACCACCGACCCGACCGTCGCGCTGGGAGGCGCCGACTTCCTCGTGCTGTCCATTCCCGCGCAGTCCCTGCGGGCGAACCTCGCTGCGTGGGCTCCGCACATCGGTCCCGAGACATTGATCGTGTCGCTGATGAAGGGCATCGAGCGGAGCAGCGAGCTGCGGGCGAGCCAGGTCATCACCGAGGTGACCGGAGTGAGCGCGGACCGGGTCGCGGTACTGTCGGGCCCGAACCTCGCGCCCGAGATCATGGACGGCCAGCCCGCCGCCGCAACGATCGCCTGTCCCGACGAGGACGCCGCACGCCGCTTCCAGCGGGCTTGCCACACACCCTACTTCCGGCCCGAGGTGCGCTTCAACCTCAAGGGCGAAGCCGTCAAGGTCCGCTGTGACGCCGACCTGTCCGGCGTCGAATGGCTCGCCGAGAAGATCGGCCGCCGCCTCCACGCGGTAGCTGGCGGCTGGTGCGGACGGCACATCTCGCGGCCCTGCCCAAAGACCGCGGCCGACGGCTGCTACTTCTGCCAGGACTTCCGAAGCGATCGGCAGTTCCTGCCGATTCACCGCGACACCCTCGCCCGCACACGCGAGCTCCAGGCCGATGCCACGGCATCTGGCCGGTCCCGAGCCGCCGAGGTCAACGAGTGGTTGGCGGCTGCGGTCGAGCATGTCATCACGCGCATCACCGACCAGGAGCACGACAAGCTGTCCCCAGCACCGACCGACGCCGGGCAAGTCGCAACGGGGCGGAGAGGACTGCCGATGCGGGCTGACAACTCGGCGCACCTGGCCGAAGCCGCACAGCAGCGACATCTCGCCTGCATCGAGCGTGTCCACACCGTCCTGGACGCCCTGGAGCGCGACGTTCGCGCGCATCGACTCCGAGCAGCGAAACGAGGATGCGAAGCAGCAGCCCTGAGGACTACAACGAGGGAATGACTGTCTTCCTCTGTTCCAAGTGCGGCACCGCGATCACGCCGGAGCTGGCCGAACTTGCCGCCATCCCTGACGTCTCCGTCGGCGAGCGCGACCGGGACAAGGAGACACGACGGGCACCTTCCACCGTTCCGCGGGGCTGCTACGCGATCGATCCCGAGCCCTGGGGACCTCCCTACGTCGCGCAGGAGGATCAGAAGAACCCAAAGCCGGCTCAGCCGCGAGGACCTCGGATCTGCCGCGAAGAAGGCTTCGTCATTTCAGCGGGCAGCCGACAGACAGTGTTGGTGCACCCCGACGATGCCGCCGGCCTTCAGCCACTGCCCAACTGGGAGAACAGCACTGGGTGCTGCGGACCGAGCGGCGACGAGGGACTCAACCGAGCCTGCCCCTGCGGTGCTCCGGTCGCGACGCTCGCGGCCGACTGCTTCGGGCCCTACGAACTGCACCTCGACCCCGTCCGGACCTACGCGTTCTCCCAGTAAGATCGCGAAGCACACGATGCCGACGCGATCGACACGCCCGACGGAACGCGCCCACCAAACTTCTTCACGACTACTTTCCGTCGTGAACGTCGGCTCGCAGGCGGACCTGTCCCTGAGATGGACTAGTTCGGATAAGATCAGATCGGCGCGCTCGGCCTGGTCCTCAACGCCCTCGTGCTCTGGACGACCCGGTACATCGACGCCGCCGTCGACCAGCTCCAAGCCGAAGGCCACGAGATCCAGGACGAGGACATCGCCCCGGCTCTCTCCCCCCCTCAAGCACAAGAACCTGAACCTGCTCGGCCGCTACAGCTTCACCGCCAGCGTCCCAGCCGCCGGAGCCCTGCGCCCGCTGCGCGGCCCGGACGCGCCCGAGCTGGACGAGGACGACGACGGCCGCGACTGAGCCCGACTCTTCAGCAGGGCGCCGAATCAACGCCGGTGTGTAGCCGGGTTGTAGGTTGATCGCTTGCGTCGCTTCGGTGTTTGGGCTGGTCGATGGCGGTGCGAAAAAAGATTTCGAAGAAAGTTTTCGTCGGATGTCGAGGACCCGTTTCCCGCTCCGACTGAGGGGTGACAGCGCGCCAACGGGGCGTGCGAAATGGGGAGGACACCCGAGATGAAGTACGTCGCGATGATCTACGGCAACCAGGCCAAGTGGGACTCCTTCCCCGCCGAGGCGTGGCCGGAGGCGATCGCCAAGCAGGAGGCGTTCAACAAGAAGTACCGCGAGAGCGGTGAACTCCTCGGCGCCTACGGCCTGGCGGACGCGACCAACGCCCAGCTCGTGCGCCGCGAGGACGGCGTCCCGGCGGTCACCGACGGCCCGTACCTGGAGACCAAGGAGTACATCGCCAGCTTCTACATGCTCGACTGCGACAGCCTGGAGCGGGCGCAGGCGATCGCCGCGGACATGCCGTTCGCCGACGTGGAGCCGATTGAGCTGTGGCCCGTCCTGCACGAGTCCGCGGCGAACGTGTGACCGCCGCGCACCACGCCGCCCCGCACCATGCCGCCGAGGACCTGCTGCGCGAGCTGGCGCCGCAGGTCCTCGGCGCGCTGGTGCGCCGCTACGGCGTCTTCGACGCGTGCGAGGACGCGGTCCAGGAGGCCCTGCTGGCCGCCGCCCTGCAATGGCCCGAAACCGGCGTCCCAGACAACCCCCGGGGCTGGCTGGTCACCGTCGCCTCCCGCAAGCTGGTCGACCAGATCCGCAGCGACAGCGCCCGCCGGCGCCGTGAGGACACCCTCGCCCTGGCCACTCCGCAGGCCGAGCTGCTCGGCCACGCCGCCGACACCGTGCCCGACGCGGATCGGGACGACTCGCTGGCCCTGCTGTTCCTGTGCTGCCACCCCGCGCTGTCACCGGCCGGCCGGATCGCACTGACCCTGCGCGCGGTCGGCGGTCTGACCACCGTGCAGATCGCCGCGGCCTTCCTGGTGCCCGAGTCGACCATGGCCCAGCGCGTCAGCCGGGCCAAGCGGACCGTCAAGGAGTCCGGCACTCCCCTGGCCGTGCCGGAGGGAACCGACCTCACCGAGCGGCTGGCCGAGGTCCGGCATGTGCTCTACCTGATCTTCAACGAGGGGTACACCACCACCGGCGGGGCCGACGACACCGGCCTGACCACGCCGGAACTGTCCGCCGAGGCGATCCGGCTCACCTGGATGCTGCACCGCCAAGTGCCCGACGACACCGAGACCGCGGGCCTCCTCGCGCTGATGCTGCTCACCGACGCACGCCGCCCCGCCCGCACCGGCCCCTCCGGGGAACTGGTGCCGCTGGCGGAACAGGACCGCAGCCGGTGGGACCGCCGGGCCGTCGCCGAGGGAGTCGACCTGATCAGCCGGACCCTGCCGCGCGGCCGGGTCGGCCCGTACCAGCTGCAAGCGGCCATCGCGGCCGTGCACGACGAGGCCGAGGACACCGACGCCACCGACTGGCCCGAGATCCTCGCCCTGTACGAGATCCTGGAAGGGTTTGCACCCAACCCGGTGGTCTCCCTCAACCGCGCGGTCGCCGTCGCCATGGTCCACGGCCCGGCCGCGGGACTCGACCTGATCACGGCGCTGGAGGCCGACACCCGCATGGCCCGCCACCACCGGCTGCTCGCCACCCGCGCCCATCTCCTCGAACTCCTCGGCGAACACGAGGTCGCGGCGGCCTCCTACCGTGAAGCTGCCCGCCGCACCACCAGCACCCCCGAACGCCGCCACCTCAGCGCCCGCGCCCACCGCCTGGAGGCCCGCGCGTGACGCGCGGTGGCGGCGGAGGGGTAGGCGTATAGGCACAGGCGCTGCACCCGATTGAGGTAACCCGCCCCCTGTCGTCAAACGATCCTTATCTTGAGCCGAACCACTTGGCGGGGCGCTGACCTGGCCTGCTGCGATCAGGGCACTGTCCAGGAGGCTTTCCATCGTGTTGTCTGGCTCCTCGTGGGCGCGGATGGATCGTTGTCGAACAGCGACCAGGCCACCGCGCCTGCGTGGCGCTCAGGGGGTGACTCACCGCAGGGGTAGCTGACACGACAGAGAACTGATCTGGTTCGGCTGCTGGTGAACACTGCTTTGCTGGCAGAGTGCCGCGGTTATCTTCCGAGCATGGTTGATCACTGCACGATCGGGGTCGGGGGCATCCGGCTGGCCTATCGGGTCGCCGGTTCCCCTGACGCTCCGCCGCTCGTCCTGCTGCACGCGTTGGGCGAGTGCGCGGCGGACTGGGACGGGGTGGTGCCTGCCTTCGCTCGCCACTGGCGGGTGTATGCACTCGACTTGCGCGGCCACGGGCGAAGTGACTGGCCCGGCGAGTACTCCCTGGAAGTCATGCGGGCCGATGTACTCGGCTTCCTGGACGCCCTGGCGCTCGACCGGGTGGACCTCATCGGGCACTCGATGGGTGGGATCGTGGCCTACCTGCTTGCCGGGGAGCATCCGGAGCGGGTGGGTCGGCTGATCCTTGAGGATGTCGCGGCGCCGCTTCCCCGGAAGCGGACTGTCCCCACCAGGCCGGACGGGGAACTGTCCTATGACTGGGAGATGGTGTTGGCCATCAGGAGGCAGGTTGACGATCCCGACCCGATGTGGCTGGAGCGGCTCAGCGGGATCACCGCGCGGTCCCTCGTCATCGGCGGCGGCTCGCGAAGCCACGTTCCCCAGGGCCGGGTCGCCGAATTGACTCGGCGAATCCCGGGCGGCCGCAGTGAGACCATTCCGGTCGGGCACCTGATCCACGATGCCGAGCCGGACGCGTTCACGGAGATGGCCTTGAGATTCCTGCGGTCTGCTGAGGCACCCGACCGGGACCTCGGCGGCGGGACGCGGTGATGTTCCAGGCCGAACGCGGAACCGGACACGAATGGCCCCTCTTCAAAGTTGGCACGGACATGGCCGAGAACTCGGCACCGGCGTCATCGGTCGCTGCGAGTCACAGGGGTCTGGAGCCGGGCGGCAGGCAGGTCGCCGAGCGTGCGGGCGAGTTGCTGCCGGAGCTGGCGGTTCTCCTCGTAGGGCTCCGCCACGGACGAGTCCAACGGCGCGGTCAGGGAGCGGTCTTGACAGCTCTGTCAGGACTGCGAGGGTCGGCGGGTCGGCCTGTGTCATGGCTGACCTCAACAGATCGGAGTTCCGTCGTGGCCCTTGTGACCGTCACCGACGCCACGTTAGACGCGAAAATAGTTAAGGCCGGTGAGCCGGTACTGGCGTACTTCTGGGCGGAGTGGTCGGGGGCCTGCAAGATGATGACGCCGGTCCTGGAGGAGATCTCCGACGACTACGCCGGGAAACTCACCGTGGCGGCCCTCAACATCGACCGCGACCCGGCCACCCTGCCCGGCTACCAGGAGACCGCGATCCCGGCCATGCTGCTGTTCAAGAACGGCGCCGTCGCCGGCAAGAGGATCGGCCCGCAGAGCAAGGGGCAGATGCGGGAGTTCCTCGATTCCTTCCTGTAATCCGTCGATCCACCAGGCCCGCCCGCTCCGGCACCGCCCCCGCGCCGCAACAGCGGCGGCAGGAGGTGGCCAGGAGCGGGCATGCAGGCGCCCGGACCACGGACAAGCCGTACGCCCGCGGCAAAGGCGCGCACGAGCCGGATGCGCGCCCGACTCCGGAGCCGCGTCGCCCCGGCACCGAACCCGGGGCGACGTTCTTGGTGCGAGCCCCGGCCTGCCAGACGGAGGCGGCGGTCAGCTCTGACCGCTGGCCGCGGCGGCCCGCAGGAGCTTCTTGTCGGGCTTGCCCGCATCCGTCAGCGCCAGCGCGCCGGTGAAGGCGATGTGGTCGGGCTCGTACATTGCGCCCCGGCCCTCCCGGACCCAGGTCCGCAGGCCGTCGGCGGTGACGGTGGTGCCGGGGGCGGTGACGACCGTGGCATGGATGCGTTCGTAGCCGCCGTCGCCCTTCACCCCGTAGACGGCGCTCTGCCGCACGGCGGGGTGGGTGTTGAGGAAGTCCTCCAGCTCGGTGGTGTACACATGGCCGCCGACCACCGCGATCATGTCCTTGATCCGGTCCACGACGCTCAGGTAACCGCGCTCGTCGAGACAGCCCAGGTCACCCGTGAGCACCCAGCCGTCGCGCAGGACCTGGGCGGTCAATTCGGGGTTCTTCCAGTAACCCTCGAACGCCCCGTCGGAGCGGACGCAGATCTCCCCGACCTCACCGGCCGGCAGTACGCGGCCACTCTCGTCGCGGATCTCGACCTCGACACCCGGCACGGGCCGTCCGGCCGTGCGCAGGATGTCGGGGCGGTCGGGGTCGTGCTCGGCGGCGGGCAGGAAGCTGACGGCACCCGCCTCGAACTGGCCGTACCCCTGCTGCAGCACCCGCCCGAAGCGGCGCACCGCCTCAGCGATGCGGGCCGGGGAGGACGAGGTGCCGCCGTAGGTGATCTGCTGCAGGCTGGAGGTGTCGGCGTGCTCGGCGTCGGGGTGGTCGAGGACCTGGTAGAGCAGCGGGGGCAGCAGCATCATGTTCGTGATGCGCTCGCGGGCGATCGTGGCGAGGATCTCGGCCGGGTCGAAGGCGTAGTGCAGCACGACCGTGCCGCCCGCAGCGAGGGTGCCGTCCGCGATGAACCCGGCGGCGTGCGACAACGGCGTGCACACCAGATCCCGCCGTCCTGTCCCGCTGAACAGCTGCTGCGTCTGCGCGATGCCGTCCTGCATCCTCCCGAACGTGGACCGCACTCCCTTGGGATGGCCCGTCGTGCCACCCGAGTGCCGGATGAAGCACAAGTCCTCCGGCCCCGCGGCACCGGGCACCGGTGCGTCCGGCTGCTTCTCGGCCAGAGCCAGGAGATCCTCACCCGGGCCGCCCGCCGCGATACCGTTCCGCGTCTTCCCATCTTCGGGGACCTCGCCGAGGAGCAGGACATGTTCCACCGGCGGCACCGCCCGCAGCAGCTCGGCGGCCCGGCCGGCCAGCCGCGGGTCGACGACGAAGGCGTACGTCTCGACGTCGGCCATCATCAGGGCCTGCACGTCGGACGCGAGCCGGTTGTAGAGGTGGTTGAAGTGCGCGCCCAAAAGGTTGACCGCGTAGCGCACCGCGATCGTCTCGGGCAGGTTCCCGCACAGCAACGTCACGGTCCGCCCCGGACCGACCCCGCGCTCACGCAGCGCCGCCGCCAGCCGGTACACCAGAGAACGGAATTCATCCGCTCCCATGCGGCGATCGCCGCTGACGAGAATCTCCCTGCCTGGCTCCTCGGCCAGACCGTCCAGGATGATCTCCACGTAGTTACGGAACACCGGCTGGGCTATCGACGTCACGCTCTTCCTCTTCCCTCAGATCCGAACGCGCTCGGGCACACATCACGTCGAACAGCCCGCCCCCAGCGTCCTGGAGCGGGCCCCTCCGCGCACGGAGTCGGCCCGCAGGCCGACCGCACGCGAGGTACGGCGCAGCTGTCGCAACGTTGACAGCCAGTCTGCCAACAACTCCCTGACGGCTCATCAAGGACCCATCTCGTCCAGCGGATCTGCTACCGGACGGGCAGGCGCCCGTCTCGTCCGAGGGCGACCACCACTGGACCGGCGGGCTGTGCCCGCCGGTCCAGTGGTGGGAGACTGCGGGCCCTGTCTGGGTTCGCGAGAGATCCGAGGTATTACGGCGACCGGCTCGTGGCGAGCCGCTGGGTGACGTCCCCATCCGCCAGCATGAAGGCGTCAACGTCTACCTGGCCCCGGACGGCTTCAGCCAGTCGACCACCGTGTCCGGGATCTCCTCCAGCTTCGGGAAACACCCCATGCGCTGTACGACTTCAGCACCAGCAACTGGGCCAGCAGATGCTCGTCGCAGTCGGTGCGAGCCGCGGCGCCATTCGTCCGGTCTCTCCTGCGGCCCAGCAGCCGCCGTCCGGTGTGCAGTCGACCGTGTCTTACGAACCCGTGTCGACCGTGTCCCAGGTACGGCCGCCGTCCACGCTGAGGTCCGTGTTGGTCGGGCCGACCGCCAGTGCACCCGACCTGCTGTGCGGCAGCCGGGCGACACCCGAGCGGTAGGCGGCCGGCGGGGTGGCGGACCGCTGCCAACTGCGGCCTGCTCGCCCGTCACCGCCGCGGCGTTCGGCGACGGCTGGTCGGCCCGGTGGTCGCCACCGACCGCGATGCCGTGGTGACGGTCGCGGAACGCCGGACCGAAGACGCCGCAGGCCGGGTCGCCGGCCGGGATCGTCGCTTCGGAATGTGGGCACGCGATCGGTCGGACGGCGTGCGGTGATACAGCTCACGCCACCTTCCGGTGCACGGATGAGGCAGTTCCGTCGTCTGTATCAGTGCTGGGGACCGTTCATCCGGCAGAGCAGGGAAAGGGAGCAGGTCTTGTCCACCGATATCGAGCAGTCCGTGCAGGCCCGCATGGTCGCATCCGCACCGCGGATGGAGACCCTTCCCGCCACCCTGCAGTACGACCGAAGGGATCCGTTCGCCGTACGCATGGCGTTCCCCGCGACGGCGACCCTGGAGGGCACCGACGTGTCGTGGGAGTTCTCCCGCGAACTGCTCGCGGCGGGAGTGGACGGAGCAGCCGGCGTCGGGGACGTACGCATCAGGCCGTTCGGATACGACCGCACCGTGCTCGAGTTCCATGCCACCGAGGGAATCGCGATGGTGCACGTCCGCACTGCGGAACTGCGTCGCTTTCTCGAGCGGGCGCAGGAACTGGTGCCGCCCGGCGACGAGCACCGGTTCCTCGATCTCGACCGGAGTCTGACCGATCTGCTCGGCGGGGCCTGCTGACTGCGCGTCCGGCGGATCGGCGCGGCCGGTGAGCCGGCACCGGTGCCGGGCGGGGACGGCGTGCTGTCGGTTCCGACGGTCGCGGGCGTACGGGCCCGCCGGAACGTGCCGGGCGGTGCGGCGATGGTGTGCGGCGCCGGTGGCGCTGTTGCCCGGCGGGGAATTCGGGTGACATCACGGCCGAGGGGGCGCACCGAAGTGTGAGCGTTGGGGGTTGGCCGGTGGGGGCATCTGTGGAGTAAGGCCCAGGCCTTGCAGCCGCCGGACGGGGTCGGTGCGGGGGCCGGCCCCCAGTCCCCGCCGTGCGAATCGACCGCGGCTGCCACTCGCCACCCAGCTGCATCGGACAGGCAGTGTGTACGTACTGGACGAGCCGACCACCGGACTGCACATGGCGGACACCGGACGCCCGGCAGTTGGGCGGACCGTCGGCCTCGACGCCTCGACGACATGCGTACATAACGTCACGCAATCGGACACCGCGGGAGGCTGGCTTGGCGATGGCCTTACCGCCGATCTAACCTACGGTCTCGTAACCTACGTATCCGTAGGTAATTCTCCCGTCCCCAGGAGTCCCCGTGACGATCACCGCTCCCCCCCTCGGCAGCCCGAAGGCGTGGACCGACGCCCAACTGCTGTACGCCTTGGAAGAGGTGGTGGAGAAGGAGCTCAACCGCCATCTCAAGGTCGCCAAGGACTGGATGCCCCACGAGTACGTGCCGTTCTCCGACGGGCGGAACTTCCCCGGCATCTTCGAGGACGGTGAGGCCTGGCAGGCCGATCAGTCCAAGGTCACCGACATCGGCAAGATCGCGCTGGTCGTGAATCTGCTGACCGAGGACAATCTCCCCAGCTACCACCACGAGATCGCCTCCCTCTTCGGCCGTGACGGCGCCTGGGGCACCTGGGTGCACCGCTGGACCGCGGAGGAGGGCCGGCACGGCATCGTGATGCGCGACTATCTGCTCACCTCGCGCGCCGTCGATCCGGACAAGCTGGAGCAGTTCCGGATGGCACACATGGCAGAGGGCTTCGAGTCCGACAACCGTCACTCGATGCTGCATTCCGTGGCGTACGTCGCCTTCCAGGAGCTGGCCACCCGCGTCTCGCACCGCAACACCGGCCACCAGTCGGGCGACCCGGTCTGCGACCGCATGCTGGCGCGGATCGCGACGGACGAGAACCTGCACATGGTCTTCTACCGCAACCTCCTCGGTGCGGCCTTCGAGCTCGCCCCGGACCTCACGATGCAGGCCGTGCGCGATGTCGTCGTCAACTTCCGGATGCCCGGTCACGGCATGCCGGGCTTCGAGCGGGCCGCCGCGCAGATGGCGATCGGCGAGATCTACAACATGCGCATCCACCACGACGACGTGATCCAGCCCGTGCTGCGCTATCTGAAGGTCCTCGACATCGACGGCCTGGGCCCCGACGGTCTGAAGGCGCAGGAGGAGCTGGGCCTGTACATGGGCGGTCTGAACAGCGAGGCGTCGAAGTTCGACGAGAAGCTGGCGGCCCGCAAGGCGCGGCTGGCGGCGCGCGGCCTGGCCTGACGGCCCGCACGGCTGTCACAGGCCGCCGACCGGGCCACTGCTCCGCAGCCCTGTCCGGCGGCCGAGGGCCCGTCCGGCCCCGATCCGCCGGACGGGCCGTGGGCACGGCGCCCAGCGCCGGGCTACATCGTTTCGTGCAGTTCCTGCGCGTAGTGCTCGATCGCCCGTCGATACTGCCGCACATGCGGGTCCTCGCTGGTGACGGCGAGCAGTCTCAGCAGCAGCTGCATGGATGCATGGTGCTCGCCGGTGTTGATGGGAGCTCCGGCCTGGACGCGCGGGTGCGGCCGGTGCCCGGGCGAACCGGATCGTCATGCGGGCAGGGTGAGTTCAGGCCCGTTCGCGACCGGTTCTGCGCAGCAGGTCCCGCTCCTTCTCGGAGAGACCGCCCCATACGCCGAAGCGCTCATCGTTGGCGAGGGCGTACTCCAGGCAGGCCGCGCGCCCCTCGCAGGCGTTGCAGAGCTGCTTGGCCTCACGGGTGGAGCTGCCGGGGGCGGGAAAGAAGAACTCGGGCCCCGCCTGCGCGCACAGCGCAGTCTCCTGCCAGGCGAGCGCGGGGTCGGCCGTGGTGTTGATCAGCATGGGTCCCACAGTGCCCGGTAGCGATAAACGACCGATCAACGCTGCATCAATGCGGCGCGCCGGTGGCTTCCGGTCAGCTCTCCGGCGTCTGCGCACTCTTGATCAGAGCGAACTCCGCCCCATCCGGATCGGCGACGTCGGCGAACTTGCCCACGCCTTCCATCTCCATCGGCTCCAGCGTCAGTTTGCCACCCAGCCGCTCCACTTCCGCGACGGCCGCGTCGCAGTCGTCGACCTCAAAGTAGGGCAGCCAGTGCGGCCCGGCGACCGCCTGCGTGGGAACGGTGTTGAGCGGTACCAGACCGCCGAAGCTCGCGTCCTCATCGCCGCCCTTGGTCCGGATCACCGTGTAGGACCCGCCGCCTCCCGGGAACGGCGTCTGCGCGGTCTCCCATCCGAAAACGGTGTTGTAGAACGCGGCGGCCGCAGGGACGTCCGGGGTGTACAGCTCGGCCCAGCACAGGGAGCCCGCAACACCCACGGCACCGAGGCCCGGATTCTCCTTCGGCTCCCAGATACCGAAGAACGCTCCCGCCCGGTCCTTGAAACCGGCCACCCTACCGAAGTCCAGGACATCCATCGGGGCGAACGGCACACTGCCGCCGGCCTGCCCGACCGCCTTCGCCGTGACGTCGGCGTCCGACGACTGGAAGTACACCGACCAGGACGGCTCCGCCTGCTCCTCGGTGATCGTCATCGCGCCCCCGACCGTCTTCCCGCCCAGCGTGAACATGCCGTACCCGCCGGTCTCCGGGCCGCCGGCCAGATACTCCCAGCCGAAGAGACCGGTGTAGAACGCGATGGCCCCGTCGAGGTCGGGCGTACCCAGATCGATCCAATTGGGTGCTCCGTTGACAAAACGGGTGGTGAGCATGGTGAGCTCCTTCGACGAGGCCCGTTCTCGCGGTGCGGGGGTTCTTCCTGACGTTCCGAGTCTTGCACCGGGCACTGACAATCGCAGGCCCTGTCCTGCGCTCGGGCCCTGGAGGTGCTGCTGCTTTCCCCGGCGGAACGCCGGCCGCCCACGCCCTGAGCCGACGGCACTGCCGGCGCCGCGTGGCACGATACGAGTCGCTCGGGGCAGGTGCCGGGCAGGACGGCAGCCGGACTGCGCGGACAGAGGAACGTACATGACAGAGGCCAAACTGACGGAGGCCGGACCGGCGGAGGCCGGGGCGCCCACGGGAAGGGCCGCCCGGGAGCTGTTGGAGCAGGCCGAACGGCTGCTGGACACGGCGCGTGCGGTGCCGGCTGATCACGCCCGCGCCGTCGATGCCGTGCACACCTGCTGCCCGGCGCCAGGAGATGATCGACGGATTCGGTGCCGTCGAGGGGCATGCCGTCCTGCTGAGCCAGATCCAGGCGGGCGGTGTCGGACTGAACATGCAGGCCGCCTCGGTCGTCATCATCTGCGAACCACATCAAGCCGACGATGGAGCACCAGGCGGTGGCCCGCGCCCATCGGATGGGTCAGATAAGGACCGTCCAGGTGCACCGGCTGCTCGCGGCCGACAGCGTCGACGAGCGGATGCTCAACATCCTGGCCCGCAGGAGCGGCTGTTCGACCTGTACGCACGGCGCAGCGACGTCGCCGAGACGGCGCCGGATGCCGTGGATGTGTCGGACGGGGCTCTGGCCCGACGCATCGTCGAGGAGGAACAACTGCGCCTCGCCACTGGAACGGCCGAAGCAGCCGGAGCGGTGTCGGAGAACTGACAGCGTCAGGACCCGTGCGCCGCCGGGTCGTGGGCGGCCGACTCCTTCGCTGTCTTGCCGGGCGCGGTGTCACCCGAAGCGGTCTTGTCCGGCGCGGTCTTGTCCGGCGCCGCCTTGTCCGGCGCCGCCTTGTCCGGCGCCGCCTTGTCCGGCGCGGCTGTGTCGTGTGTCGTCATGTCGTGCGGGTCGTACCCCGGTACGGTGCCGTCCGCCTTGGCGACCAACAACAGTCCGGCCATGCCCATGTCGGCGTGGCTCTGCACATGGCAGTGGTACATCCACGCACCGGCGCCCACACGCTCGCCCGCGATGACCTGGAAGCCGAAGGAGTCCGCCGGGCCGACGATCTTCGTGTCGATGACGCGGCTCGGGTCGTCCGGGCCGGTGAGCAGACCGGTCCGGTTGTCCGCCCAGCGATGACCGTGGATGTGGAACGTGTGGTAGTAATCGCCGTGCGTGATCATCACCACTTCGAGCCGGTCGCCCACCGTGGCCTGGAAGTTGGGGGCCTCGTGGGCCGCCTTGTTGTTGATCGTCACGTCGTTGAAGACGATCGTGATCGTCTTGTCCGGCAGGATGTCACCCTTGCGCCGGACGACCACCGGCCCGTACAGGCCCTTCCTGATGCCGCTGGTGCCGTGATCCGTACCGACGACATGGTCGTGGTAGTGCCAGTAGCCCGCACTGCCCGGCTGCCAGGTGCCGTCCTTGCGCCGGCCCGGCACATGGGTGCGCCAGGTGTAGGTGCGGGTGCCACCCGGTTCGACGATGCTCTTGTTCATACGGGTGCCGTCGCTCGCGATGTCGTAGTCGACACCGTGCACATGAAGGCTGGCCGGCACATCCATGGTGTTCTCGAACTCGATGTGCAGGGTGTCGCCCTCGTTGATGTCGATGAGCGGTCCCGGGATCGACGCCTTGCCCTTCTCCAGGCCGTATCCCATCTGACCGTCCGCCAGCTTCTCCGCGTACAGCTTGAGATGGCGAACGACGCCTCCGGCTGGGGCGGTCTTGGGCGGGGGTTCCGCCGAGCTGGCCTCGATCGTACCGAGCGACAACGATGTCAAGCCGGTCGCGGCCGCCACCCCACCACCGACCAGAAACCGCCGGTTGAAGCTCCTTCTATCCATGTCGAACTCCCCACTGCACTAAGGAATTTACGAAGTTTTTGCGAACTTGCCCAGATCGCGGAGACTGCGTAGACCGCGGAGATTACGGAGGTTACGGGGATTGCGGCGGCTTCAGAGGTAGCAGAGGTTGGCGGGGCACGGGTGCCCCCCCCGGACGGCCCACACCGTAGCCGGGGGATCTTCGTTTATCCACACCCAGGACAAAGTTCGTGCCATTGCTGCCATAGCTATTGGCGAGCCGCGAAAAGAGGTCTAGCTTCATCCGCTGTTGCAGTGACCAAAGAGGGGTGGGTGACCACATGCAGCGCACACCACATCACAGGTCCAGATCGCGACGCGGACTTGCGGCGGCCCTGGCGACCGGCGCACTGACCGCTTCCCTGCTCGGCGGCAACGCCGCCAGCGCCAGACCCTATCCGGAACCCTCGCGGAGTAGCGCGACAACGTTGTCCCTGCCGTCGCCGCCGGGCGGCGCCAACGTCAGGGTGCTGGTGTTCCACGCCTCCGCCACCGAGGAGTCCCCGACCGTCGACGCCGGGATCGCGGCGATCGAGAAGATCGGGCTCAGCGGGCCGGAGGCCGGTCGGTTCAGGACCGTCGCCACCGACGACCCTGCCGTCTTCACCAACGGCAAGCAGCTCGGCAGGTACAACGCCGTCGTCTTCCTGACAGGTGGCGGCGACGTTCTCGACCCGGAGCAGGAGGCGGGGCTCGAGGCGTACATGGAGGCGGGCGGCGGCTTCCTCGGCATCCACGGCGCGGCGCGCACCGAACCGTACTCGGACTGGTTCACCGGCCTGGTCGGGGCCCGCCCGGCGGCCGACAGCCCCACCAACGTACAGCGTGCGACGGTTGAGATCGGAGACCGGCAGCATCCGGCGACCAAGAACCTGCCGCTGGAGTGGAAGCGCCCGGACAAGTGGCTGAACTGGACGAAGAATCCATCCGGCGATGTGCACACCGTGGCGCGCGTCAGGGAGCTCACATACAAGCCGGGCGCGAGCGCCAATGGCTGGGACCATCCGATCTCCTGGTGCCGCGACTACGACGGCGGCCGGTCCTTCTACACGGCGATGGGCGGTACGGTCGACGGCTTCGCGGAGACCGACTTCCGCGACCATCTGCGCGGCGCGCTGAACTGGACGACCCGGATCTCGCAAGCCGACTGCAAGGCGACGGTCACCTCCAACTACAAGGCGGAGCGCGTCACCCAGCCCAATCAGCCGGGCCAGAACGACCAGATCGGCGAACCGCACGGCCTGGTCGCCGCCCCCGACGGGCGGGTGCTGTACATCGGGCGCGGCGGCGCCGACAGCAGCAAGCCGGTCATCACCGACTGGAACAACCCGGACATCGGCAAGGGTCTGGGACAGATCCACGTCTACGATCCGAAGACCGAGAAGGTCACCCTCGCCGGTGAACTGACCGTCTTCGGCAACAAGGGCGGCGGCGACGAGCTGGTCAAGGTCGAGGAGGGGCTGCTCGGGATCGAGCTGGACCCGGACTTCGAGGAGAACGGCTGGGTATATCTGCACTACACACCCCACTCGAAGATCGACCGCGACAAGCAGATGGCGGTGCGTCAGGTCTCCCGCTTCACCCTCGACCCGGCCACCGACAAGCTGGACCTGTCCTCCGAGAAGGTGCTGCTGCACTGGCCCGTCCAGATCCACAGCTGCTGCCATGCGGGCGGCGGGATGGCCTGGGACTCCAAGGGCAACCTGTACATCGCGACCGGTGACAACAACTCCTCGCGTTTCACCGACGGTTACTCCGGAAACAACCCGCAGCCGAGCTACAAGAGTGTCTCGTTCGCCGATGCCCGGCGCACCGCGGGTAACACCAACAACCTCAACGGGAAGATCCTGCGGATCCACCCCGAGGACGACGGTACCTACACGCTCCCCGAGGGCAATCTCTTCACCGGCAAGGAGCCGGACGAGGGCGGTGGCAAGACCCGCGGCGAAATCTATGTAATGGGGGTACGCAACCCGGCCCGGATCTCCGTCGACAAGACCACCGACACGCTGTACGCGGGCTGGGTCGGCCCCGACGCGGGCTCGCCGAGCACCACATGGGGTCCGGCCAAGTACGACACGTTCGCCGCGATCACCAAGGCGGGCAACCACGGCTGGCCGTACTGCATGGGCAACAAGCAGCCCTACCGGGACCGCAATCTGCCCGACCCGAGCAGGCCGCTCGGCTGGTACAACTGCGATCACCCCAAGAACGAGTCACCGAACAACGACGGCCTGGTGAACCTGCCGCCGATCACCTCCAACACCATCTGGTACTCGCCGCAGGGCGGTGGCGTGGACTACCCGCGCGACGCGAACGGCATCCCGAGCTACAAGGTGGAGGAGCAGAAGCAGCTGCTGCCGTGGCTCAAGGGCGGCGGTCAGGCCACGATGAACGGCCCGGTCTACCGGTACGACGCGGCGAGCACCAGCGCCGACAAGTGGCCCTCCTACTGGGACGGCAAGTGGTTCGTCGGTGACTTCTACGACGGCACCCAGCCGCGGCACGCCGTGCTCACCGACCCGAGGACGGTCGGCAAGGGCGGGCTGCCCACACATGCCGAGTCACTGAAGAAGATCATCCCGGTCGGGGCGGACGGCATCCGCAACCTGATGGACTGGAAGTTCGCCCCGGACGGTTCGCTGTACGTCCTGGACTACGGGCGCGGCTTCTTCACCTCCGACTCCAAGTCCGCGCTGTGGCGTGTGACGTACAAGGGCGGCGGTCCGACCCCGGCCGCCGAGGATCTGGCCAGGAAGGCGGCAGTGCAGTGAGACACCGTTCGATCTTCTTGCGACAGCGGTACCGGCCCGCCCGGTTGTGGCTCGCCCTGCTGGGTTCGTTCCTGATGGTGCTGGGGCTGACCTCGACGGCGGCGTACGGCCGTACGGCGGCTCCCGCCGCCGCGGCGGCCGACCAGGTCCTCACCTGGACTGCGGGCGACCCCATCGACCGCTATCTGTCCGCGCCGAAGACCGCGGTGGCCGGCAAGGCGACCATCGTCTTCGAGAACAGCGCGGCGACCGGCAACACCACGGGGATGCCGCACACCCTCACCTTCAGCGTGTCGGACCCGGAATTCAACAACGACGTCACACTGAACATCCTCGCCAACCCGGCCGACGACCAGGGCGGCAGGCACACCGCCGAGGTCACGCTTTCCCCCGGCCGGTACTTCTACCACTGCACCATGCCGGGGCACGAGGCGATGCAGGGCATCCTCACCGTGACCGAGGACGGGGGCGGTGCGGACACCACCGCGCCCGAGACCTCGGTGAAGGTGGACGGCGACAAGAACGCCGATGGCGCGTACATCGGCCAGGCGACGGTCGCCGTCTCGGCGACCGATGACAGCTCCGGTGTCGACACCGTCGAGTACGCGATCGGAGCGGACGGCGCCTGGCAGCCGTACACCGCACCGGTCGTGGTGAACGAGGTCGGGACGCACACGATCCGGTACCGGGCCACCGACAAGGCGGGCAACGCGGCGGCGGAGAAGTCGGTCGACTTCGCGGTCGCCGCACCGCCGACGGACGACAGGACACCGCCGGAGACCTCCGCGACCGTGTCCGGTGAGAAGGACGATCAGGGGCAGTACCTGGGGATGGCGACGGTCACCGTGACCGCCTCCGACACCGGGTCCGGCGTCAACACCATCGAGTACGCGATCGGGGCGGACGGCGCATGGCAGCCGTACACCGCCCCCGTGATGGTGCACGAGACCGGCACACACCAGGTCCGCTACCGGGCCACCGACAGGGCGGGCAACGCGGCGGCCGAGAAATCGGTCGACTTCACCGTCGTCGCACCGCCGACCCAGGACAAGACACCGCCGGAGACCACGGCCAGGGTCGAGGGCGACAAGAACTCCGACAACGCCTACATCACCAGCGCCGAGGTGACCATCACCGCGACCGACGCCGAATCCGGCGTGGACAAGGTCGAGTACTCGCTCGACGGCGGCCCGTACCTCGCGTACACCACCACCGTCATCGTCGACCGCGTCGGGTACCACACCGTCGCCCACCGGGCGACGGACAAGGCGGGGAACACCTCCGAGGCGAAGCAGGTGTCCTTCACCGTCGCGGAGAGCGGGGGCGTACCGGCACCGAACTGCCCGGAGTTCGACGAGCGGCTCACCGTCATCGTCGGCACGGTCGACACCGGGGTTCCCAACCGCATCACGGGCAACCGCTGCACCATCAATGAGCTGATCGAGGACGAGAAGGACTGGTCGTCGCACGCGCTGTTCCTCAAGCACGTCGACAGCGTCCTCGACCAGCTGCTCACCGCCGGTGTGATCGACGCCCGCGAGCACAGGAAGATCTACCGGGCGGCCAAGCAGTCAGGGATCGGCAGGCCGGGCCAGGACGAGGGGTACAAGAAGCTCTTCGACGGCACGGCGGAGTCCTTCGCGAAGTGGCAGCAGGTCGGTGGCGGGAAGTTCGGGCTCAACGCGGACGGCACGATCACCAGCTCCACCGCGGTGAACGGCATGGGCATGCTCTGGTTCCCGGGACGGCAGTACGGCGACTTCTCGCTCAAGCTCCAGTGGCGCGACGACGCCCCCGGCACGGGCAATGCCAACAGTGGTGTGTTCGTCCGCTTCCCGAACGTCCACGACAACCCGGAGGAGCCGCGTCCGGAGTGGGTCGCCATCAAGTACGGCCATGAGGTGCAGATCCTCGACCGTCCGGACGGCGACATGTACAAGACCGGCTCGGTCTACGGCTTCGACCGGATCGGGCTGGCCGGCGCCGGGGTCACTCCCAAGGGCACCTGGAACGACTACGAGATCCGGGTGGTGGACCAGCACTACTCGGTCTACCGCAACGGCGTCCTGCTGAACGAGTTCGACAACAACGGCGGTCAGGTCTTCGAGCCGCCGCGGGGCGACGACCCGGGCACCGACGGCCGGCGGTACGCCTCCGGTTACATCGGGCTCCAGGTCCACAGCACCACGGACGTGGTCTCGTACCGCGACATCCGGATCAAGGAGCTGTAGCCCCTGGCCGGTATCAGGTGGCCGTGGCCGCATGCTGAGGCATGTGGTCACGGCCTCCGGGGTGCCGGTGGCGCCATACCCAGAACACCGTGCAGGAGACCAGCGCCCAGGCCCCGAGGACCAGGAACGGGAAGATCCGCTGATGGCCCTGGTAGTAGACCGCGGTGTGCTGGGCGTTGACGGAGGCACCCGGCGGCAGCCAGCGCCCGATGTACCCGAGCAGCGACGGCAGCAGCGGCCAGGACACCGCGCCGCCGGAGGACGGGTTACCGAGGATCACCATGAGGCCCCAGGTCGGGATCACGGCCCAGCGCCCCATCAGGGTGTTGAACATGGTGAAGACCATGCCCGAGGTGAACATCGTGAAGGACAGGATCAGCCAGGACTCGAAGAACGGCAGATCGACCGCGCCCAGCCACCAGTCCACCACCGCGGTGATGGCGAAACCACCGAGCGCGGCGTAACCGATGGTGAACGCGATCCGTTCCAGCGGGATCAGATCGCGGGCGTGCACATTCAACTGCATCGCGCCGACGAAGCCGACGATGACGGCGGCGAGCGAGATGTAGAAGAGGGCGAGACCGTGCGGGTCGCCCTTCTGCAGCGGTTTGACATCGGTGACCACGACAGGCACACCGAGCTCGGACCCCACCTTCACCGCGGACTCGGCGAACAGCTGGGCGACGGAGGCACCGGAGGCACCGGCGACGTCCAGTGCCACACCACGGTTGTTCGACCGTATGATCGCGAAAACCTCCTGATTCTCCAGTGATTCGCGCGCCTGTGCCGGTGTCGCGAACACACGGATGACGAGCGAGGTGTCGAGCGCCTTGTCCATGCCGGCGACGAATTCCTTGCCGCGCGCCGTGTCCGGCTGACTGACCACGGCGGTCGGGATCCGGTGCGGAGTCGGGTTGGCCATCGCATAGGTGTAGGAACCGGCGAAGAGTCCCGCGGCGGCAGCGACGATGAACAGCAGGACGGTTGCGGGGAAGTACGGCGATTTCTTGTACCCGGCCCATTTCTGGCCACGGCTCAGCGGCCGGCCATGTGTTCTGTGCGGCGCGGAGGGCTCCAGGTCGGGTGCGCTCATGCGGCGCCGCCCTCGTCGTGCCGGGCCTTGCTGGGCCGGACCCGTTTCGGTTCGCCGGGCATCTTCGGGTACTCGGGCGGGTACGGCATGTCGCCGAGCCCGCGTTCCCGCTCGTCCCGGTCCGCCAGCTCCAGCAGCCCGTCGAGCCGGAAGGCGTGCTCGTCCATGTCCGCGTGCACATCGCCCAACTCGGCGTACCGCTTCGGCATGGTCCTGATGTCGAAGTCGCCCGGTTCCACGTCGTCGATCTCCGCCCAGCGCAGCGGGGCCGAGACCGGGGCGTGCGGGCGGGGGCGTACGGAGTAGGCGGAGGCGATCGTGCGGTCGCGGGCGGTCTGGTTGAAGTCGACGAAGATCCGCTCGCCGCGCTCCTCCTTCCACCAGGCGGTGGTCACCCGATCCGGCATCCGGCGTTCCAGTTCGCGCCCGGCGGCGATGGTGGCGCGCCGGACCTCGGTGAAGGTCCACTGCGGCTCGATGGGCACGAAGACATGGATGCCCCGGCCGCCGGAGGTCTTGGGCCAGCCGCGCAGACCGTGGTCGTCGAGGACGGACCGCAGCTCATGGGCGGCCCTCACCGCGTCGGCGTAGTCCGTACCGGGCTGGGGGTCGAGGTCGATGCGCAGTTCGTCCGGATGGTCGGTGTCGGTGCTCCGGACCGGCCAGGGGTGGAAGGTGAGCGTGCCGAGATTGGCCGCCCAGATGACGGCGGCGAGTTCGGTGGGGCAGATCTCGTCGGCGGGACGGCCGCTGGGGAAGGCGATTCGCGCGGTGGGGATCCAGCCCGGGAGGTTCTTCGGGGCCCGCTTCTGGTAGAAGAACTCGCCGTCGACGCCGTCCACGAAGCGCTGGAGGGTGGTCGGCCGGTTGCGCAGGGCGCGTGTGATGCCGGGGCCCACGGCCAGGAAGTACTCGGCCACGTCCCTCTTCGTGTACCCCTTCTCCGGGAAGTAGACCTTGTCCGGACTGGACAGCCGTACGGCCCGTCCGTCGGCTTCCAGCTCCACCGCATTTCCCGCTGCGCCCATGACGGTCACGGTAGGCCGGGCTCACATATGCCGCATATCGGGAGACGTACGACCCCCTTTGGGCAAGAATCGGGACCATGGATCTGCCGGTGATGCCGCCTGTGAAGCCGATGCTCGCCAAGTCCGTGTCCAGGATCCCGCCCGGTATGCAGTACGAGGCCAAGTGGGACGGCTTCCGCGCGATCGTGCACCGCGACGGCGACGAGGTGGTGATCGGCAGCCGCACCGGAAAGCCGCTCACCCGCTACTTCCCCGAACTGGTCACCGCCGTCCGGGACAATCTGCCGCCGCGCTGTGTGATCGACGGCGAGATCGTGATCGCGTACGACGGACGGCTGGACTTCGACCGGCTCAGCGAGCGCATCCACCCCGCCGACTCCCGGGTGCGGCTGCTCGCCGAGCAGACCCCGGCCAGTCTGATCGCCTTCGACATCCTGGCGGTGGGCGACGATTCGCTGCTCTCCACCCGGCAGTCCGACCGGCGCGCCGTGCTGGAGGCGGCCCTGTCCGGTGCGTCGGCCCCCGTCCACCTCGCACCGGCGACCACGGACCCGGCAGTCGCCCAGGAGTGGTTCGAACGGTACGAGGGCGCGGGGCTCGACGGTGTCGTCGCCAAACCGCTCGATCTGCCGTACCGCCCCGACACCCGGGTGATGTACAAGATCAAGCACGAGCGGACCGCTGACTGTGTGGTGGCCGGGTACCGCTGCCACAGGAGCGGCCCGGTCATCGGCTCCTTGCTGCTCGGCCTGTACGACTCCGAGGGCGTCCTGCAGCACGTCGGGGTCTGTGCGGCCTTCTCGATGAAGCGCCGCGAGGAGCTCGTCGCGGAGCTGGAGCCGCTGCGCATCGATTTCGCCCGCCACCCGTGGGCGGACTGGGCGGACGCCGAGGCGCACGAGCGTGCCCGGCTGCCCGGGACGCCCAGCCGCTGGTCCGGGAAGAAGGACCGGTCGTGGGTGGCGCTGCGTCCGGAGCGGGTCTGTGAGGTGGCGTACGACCACATGGAGGGCGACCGTTTTCGGCACACCGCCCGGTTCCGCCGGTGGCGGCCGGACCGCACCCCCGAGAGCTGCACCTACGCGCAGCTGGAAGAGGTGGTGCGGTACGACCTGGCCGAGGTGCTGTCAGCCGGTGAGCGTTGAGTCCGACGGCGTGGCGCACGGGTCCCCGCTCGTGCCCGGGTCGGGCGACGGGGATTCGGATGTTCCGGCCGAGTCGGCCGGGTCGGGGGACGCGGAGTCCGTCGGACAGCCGGGGTCCGTGCCCGGGCCCGGTTCCGAGGTACTGGGGTCGGGGTCGGGGCTCGTACCGGGGTCCGGGGTGGCCGATCCGCTGTCGGTCGGATCGGGGGAACCCCCCGGGTCGGTCGGGTCCGGGGAACCTGTCGGGTCCGGGGAGCCGGTCGGTGAGTCGGATGGCTTCGGGGACTCCGATGACGAGGGGCCGGGCGAACCGCCGGGCTGCGGGCCCACGATGATGCCGCCGCCCGGGGCGCCGGGACCGCCGACCGGGTGCGTCGGCCTGTTCGGCCCGCCCGCGCCGGGGCTCTTCGGAACGGTGCCCCTGCCGTCGGCCACCGGGTGGACGCCCTTGCGGTAGAACTCCAGCCAGGACAGCACGGTGCGCAGATAGGTGTCCGAGTGGTTGTAGCTGAGGATCGCCCGGTCCAGATCGGCCTTCACGGACAGATCGCGCGGTCCGGCACAGAGGTAATACCCGGCAGCCAGCGCCGCGTCGTGGACATTGTTCGGATCGCGGCGGCCGTCGCCGTTCCCGTCCTTGCCCCAATGGGCCCAGGTGGAAGGGATGAACTGCATCGGGCCGACCGCCCGGTCGTACGTCCTGTCGCCGTCGTACGCGCCGCCGTCGGTGTCCGGGATGTTGGCGAAGCCCGCGCCGTTGAGTACCGGCCCCAGGATCGGGCTGAGCGTCGTGCCATGGGCGTCGACCCGCCCCCCGCCCGCCTGGCCGGATTCGACCTTGCCGATCGCCGCGAGTAACTGCCACGGCAGACGGCATCCGGGGTCGGTGCGCCCGAGCGAGCTCTCCGCCTTGCGGTAGGCGGCGAGCACCGTGGCCGGGATGCCTGCCTCGGCCCAGGACCGGGCGACGGCCGGGCTCTGCCGCACACCGGCCTTCGGCGGCTCCAGCGACTTCAGCGGGGGCAGTTCGGTGTGGTACGAGTCGTCGTTGGCCACGTGCGACCACTTGACCTCGTCGGCCTCCTGGCGCTCCTTCGCGGTCTGTTCGTGGCGGACGAGTCCCGGGGCCTGGGACGCGGTGAGCGCGGCCATCGCGGCGACCGCGGCTGCCGTGCCGCTGAGCCCGCGGCGCATGGTGCCGTTGAATCTCATGCGTGCCCCCTTCTTTCCCGGGTCACTGGGTGAACGTATCGATGGCGGAGATCCGCCAGGTGCCGCCGCGGCGCACAGCGTCCACGGCGAACATGGCCGCCGCGTAGGTGGTCTCGTCGGACTTGCCGGTACGGGTGTTGCTCTGGTCGGCGAAGATCAGCAGCCGGGCCCGGTCGCCGTCGAGACGTTCCACGCCGCTGTCCGTGACGGTCGTGGTCAGCACGAGCTTCTGCTTCTGCCCCTGGGCCCGTACCTGGGCGAGCATGTCCTCGTGCTGCCGCACCGCCTCGCCGACGAGATAACTCTTCACCGCACGCTCGGACTTGGCGGGTGAGGCGTAGTTGTACGAGAACACCGCACCGACGGCCTCGGAGATCTGCCCCTTCACCTCGCTGGTGCGGCTGATGTCGGTGAGGGCGGTGTTCTGCCGGGCCGGGTCGTCACGCAGGCTTGCGGCCGAGCTGAACGCCCAGGTGGCGAAGGCACCGAGGAGCACGGTGAGGGCGCAGAGGACGGCGGGCAGCCGGAGGCGGGGCGGGTGCTCGCGTCGCAGTTCCTTCTTCCGCTCCTGTGACTCCCCCGTATCTGCGACGTCCACGGCTTTATCGTCGTCGGTCGCGGTCTCCTCCGCGGCCGGGGTCCGCCCGGTCCCGTCACGTGATGTGCCCGGGGGCGCGGGCCGGCGCGGCGGGGCGGTGGCGGTGACTCGTTCCGCGGCGACGGTGGCCAGCCGGCGTCGGCGGTTGACGAGGTGACGGGTCGTCGACATGTCTGCGGGTCCTCTCGGGTGGCGGGTGGAAGTCGGTGGCGTCAGCCGGTCGTGTTGCCGACGGGTGCCTGGCCAAGGGCGCTGAGCTTCCACCCCTCGGAGGTACGGGTGAGCTGCCCGAGCATCCGGCTCTCCTTCACCGCGGGCTTGCCCTTCGGCGCGGTCACGGTGACCCGCAGCGCCACCATGACCCCGGCCTTGCCGGCCCGGTCGTCGAGTTCGGTCACCGCCCCGGACAGGACCTGGGCCGTGCTCACCGTCTTCGCCTGCTGGATCTGCTTCACGAACGCGTCCCGTCCGTCGACGAGTTGCTTGTGCAGATCACCGGTGGTGGAGTCCTCCCAGCTGTCGAGGCCCTTCTCCAGCTTCTGGTGGTCGAGCGTGTTCATGTTCTGTACGGCCTGCTCGCCCGCGGCCAGCGCGTCGTCGCGGGTCTGTGCGTACGCCGCCGATTCGTCGTGCGCGGCGTCGTACCGGGACAGTCCGCCCCAGCCTGCCGCGCCGGCCGCCGCGACGGTCAGCACGATCGCCACCGCGATCAGCGGGTTCCTCGTCATCCGTACCCGTGCCATTGCTGTCTCTCCCCTGCCGGCCGATCCGTACCGATTCGCTCGCGTGTGGGCTCTGTTATCTGGAGGTGATCTCGACGACGGCCCAGTGGCCGTCCCGCAGTTCGGCCGTGACGGAGAGCTGTGCCGCCGCTGTGGTGGCCGGCTTTCCTTCGCGTTCGTAGACCTGGTCGAGGAAGACGAGCACATGGGCGCTGCTGTCCGTCATCCGGGTCACTCCGGCGCGTACGACATGGGTGGTGAGTGTCAGCTTCTGGTCGGCTGCCTGCTTCTCGACCTGGCCGAACAAGGCCGCGTACTGCTGGAGCGCCCTGCCTGCCAGAAGCTGTTTCGCCGACTCCTTGGTGACGCCGGTCGCCTGCGGGCTGTAGGAGAAGACCTTGCCGAGCGCATTGCTGACATCGCCCGCGACCCGGGTGGTCGCCGCGCTGTCGGTCAGCGCGCGGTTCGATGTGGCGGGGGTGTCGCGCAGCTGCCTGCCCTTGGCGAAGAGTCCGCCGCCAACCACGACCAGGGCGACGACCAGGACCGCTGCGACGATGCGCGGCCACCGGCGGCCCGCCTCGGGCGTGTCCGGCCTGTCTTCTTCGCCACCGGCCACGTCGAGTTCCCCGGCGTCCTCGGCGGCCTCCGCAGCCACGTCCGTACTCACGACCGCCACCCCTCCCCGTTGCTTCATGCGCCGCCCCCGACCGCGATCGCCGTGAGCGCCTTGACCTTCCAGCCGTTCGCGGTCCGGGCGAGCGTGGCCTCGAAGCGTTTGCGTTCGGTGCCGCCCTTTCCGGTACGCGGGGTGACCTCGACATCGACGGTCGCGATCATCTCCGCCGTACCGGTCCGCTCGTCGAGCGCGGTGAGCGCCGCGTCGGTCACCTTGCCGCGTGCGGTGGAACCGGACTTCTTCAGCTCGCTCGCGTCCTTGCTCCGGGTGCGCTTCAGCTGATCGCGCAGGGGCCCGGTCGAGGAGTCCAGCCAGGCGCCGAGGCCCGCGTCGACGCTCTTGGCGTCCTTGCCGTCCAGGCTGTTCAGCCGAGCGAGGTGGCGCTTCCCGTCGGCCAGTGCGACATCTCGGTTCTTCGCGTACGACAGGTTCTCGTCGCCGCGCGCGTCGGCGTACGACCAGCCGCCGAGTGCGCAGATCAGCGCGGCGGCGAACAGCACCGCCCAACCGCTCAGAGTCTTCGTACGGGACGTCATGCGCCGCCTCCCTGTCCGAGTCCCAGCAGACCGGCCATACCGTCGGCCGTCGGCGAGGTGTCCCCCGTGACGCCGAGCGCGCCGGGGAGTTGATCCGCCGCGTCGTGCCCGAGGAGCATCGAGCCGGGCTTGGCGGGCTCGGGCACCGGGCCGCCCTTCGGGGCGTTGGCGCTGCCGCGGACGTTGATGCCGGTGCCGGGCGACGAGGTGCAGCGGGCCTTGGTGTTGACCGGCGGTCCTGCCGAGGTGTCGAGACCGTTGCGGTAGACCGTGGAGCCGTATCCGGCGGTGCAGGGCAGCGGTTCGAAGAAGGTGACCGACATGCCGAACCGGGCCCCGTTCTCGTCCACCGCACTCGATCCCGCGGCTGCCACCGCGGGCAGTTTCACCAGGAGTTCCTCCAGTCCGTGCTGGCGGGTGACGGCGACCTCGGAGGTGGTGAGAAGGTTCGCGACAACGACGCCGAGGCTCGGGTCGAGGTCCCGCAGCAGCCCACTGATCTGAGCGGTCGCATCGGGGGCGACCGCGATCAGTTTGCGCAGATCGGTGTCGGAGCCCTTGAGTTCGGCGGCCAGTTCCTTCGCACCGGAGGCGAAACCCTTGAGCGCCTCGCCCTGTTCGGCCTGGGTGCGCAGCACGGTCTCGCCGTCGACCATCAGCCGCGTGTTGGTGGGAAGTGCGTCGTCGGCTGCCTGGACGAATTCATTCCCGGTGTCCAGCAGCACCTGGAGGTCGTCGCCGCGCCCCTCGAACGCGGCGCCGAACTCGTCGACGACCGTGCGCAGGGATTCCGGATCGACGGAGCCCGCCAGCTCGTCGACGCTGGTGAGGACGTCGGTTACGGGGGCCGGGACAGTGGTGTCGGCCTGGTCGATGATTGAGCCGTTCGCCAGGTAGGGGCCCTTTGTCCGGGTGGGCCGCAGATCGACGTACTGCTCGCCGACCGCGGACAGGTTGGCGACGACGGCCCTGAGGCTGTCCGGGATGGGCGGGGCGTCCTTCTCGATGCGCAGTTCGGCCTCGACTCCGTTGTCGGTGAGCTCGATCGGCCCGACCCGGCCGACGGAAACACCTCGGTAGGTGACGTCGGAGTGGGTGTACAGCCCTCCGGTACGCGGGAGCTGGACCGTGACGGTGTAGTAGCTGCGCATGCCGATGTAGTGACCGAGGTCGGCGTACCGCACCCCGAGGTAGCCGAGGACGAGCACCGCAATGATCAGGAAGGCGATGTTCTTGAGCCGGATGGCGAGGGTGATCATCAGCTGATTCCCTTCGTGCCCGACGTGGAGACAGAGGGAAGGGGCAGGGGCGGTGCAGAGCCGGACTTCGCTGCTGCCGGGGGCGGGGTGGCGTCCGGGTCGAGCGGCGGAATGATCTGTGTGCCGGGCATGGCCGTCACATCCAGGTAGACGTTGAGATAGTCGCCCTTCACCCCGCGCAGCACCTCGTCCGTGAACGGGTAGGTGAGCAGTACCTGGAGGGAGTCCGGCAGGTCGCTGCCGGAGTCGGCGAGCGCCTTGAGGCTGGGGGCGATGGCCTTGAGGTCGGCGATCATGTCGGCCTTGCTCTTGTTGATCGTGTCGACGGCGACGGTGGAGAGGGTGTCGAGCGAGTGGAGCATGGTGAGGAGCGAACCGCGCTGCTTCTCCAGGACCTTCAGGCCGGGGCTGAGCCCGGTGAGGACCGTGCCGACGTCCTGTTCACGGGTGGCGAGGGTGGCGGCGAGCCGGTTGACGCCGTCGAGTGCGTCGGTGATGTCCTCCTTGTGGCCGTCCAGGTTCGTGACGAGGGTGTTGACCCGGCTCAGCATGGAGCGGACCTGGGGTTCCTGTCCGGCCAGTGCCTTGTTGAGCTCGGTGGTGATCGTCTTGAGCTGGTTGATGCCGCCGCCGTTGAGGAGCATCGACAGGGCGCCGAAGACCTCCTCGACCTCGGGGTTGCGGTTGGTCCGCGTCAGTGGGATCCGGTCTCCGTCGGCGAGCCTGCCCCGGGCGGTGCCGGTCGCGGGCGCTGAGAGCTGGATGTACTTCTCACCGAGGAGGCTGGACTGTTCGAGGTGGGCGTAGGCGTTCGCGGGCAGTTCGACCTTGCCGTTGACCCGCATGGTGACCTTGGCGTTCCAGCTGCCCGGGTTCAGGGAGATCTTGGTGACGCGGCCGACGGCGACATCGTTGACCTTCACCGAGGACTGCGGGGCGAGGCTGAGAACGTCCCCGAATTCCGCGGTGATCTCGTACGGGTGGTCGCCGAGGTCGGCGCCGCCGGGCAGCGGCACCTGATCGATGCCGGTGAACGTCGGCAGGCCGGCACCGGTGACGACCAGGGCCAGGCCGACGCCCACGGCCAGCACCGCGACAACGCCGGTCGTGCGGGCCGTCGGTCTGCGCAGGGCGCGGCTCATCGGTTCACCTGCTTCTTGTCCGTGGCGGTCTTCGCCGGGGTGCCGTAGACGGTGCCGACGGGCGGGAGCGGCAGGGCGGGCAGCGCCTTCTGCCGTGTGCCGTCAACCGGTGTGAGGCCTGCGAGTCCGATGGCCGGGTCCTCGGTGAGCGGTCCGCCCATGGAGAGCTCATTGAGGTTCGTACGGCCGTTGAGGGTGCGGTTCACCGGGTCGTAGGCGTTGATCACGTTGCCCGCGGCGAGCGGCAGCGTGTCCAGTGACTCGGCAAGCGAGGCACGCTGGTCGACCAGGGTCTGGGTGAGCGGCACCAGGGCGTCCACGTTGGCCTTCAGGGCTCCGCGGTTCTTCTGGATGAAGCTCTTGACCTGGCCCAGCGCGGTGCCCAGCTCCTTCAGCGCCGCGCTGAGGTTCTCCTTGTCGTCGGCGAGGAACCCGGTGACGGAGTTGAGCTGCTGTTCGGCGGCGCGCACATCGGCGTCGTTCTCTTTCAGCATGGTGGTGAAGGTCTGCAGGTAGGACAGGGTGTCGAAGAGATTGCCGCTGCTCTTGTCGAGGGTCTTGGTCGCCTTGCCGAACTGCTCGATGGAGTCCCCGATGGCTTTTCCGTTGCCGTCCAGGTTCTTGGCCCCGGTGTCGAGCAGCCCGGAGAGCGCTCCTTGCGCGTTGGCTCCGTCCGGACCGAGGGCTGTGGAGAGCTCCGTGATGGAGTCGTACAGCTGATCGACCTCAACGGGTGTGGCGTTGTTCGCGGCCGGCAGTACGGCGTTCTCCGCGATCAGCGGTCCCCCGGTGTACGCGGGGGCGAGCTGGACGTAGCGGTCGGCGACGAGCCTGGGGGCGACGACCACGGCGTGCGCCTCCTTGGGGACCTTGACACCCTGGTCGACCCGCAGGGTGACCCTGACCTCGTCTCCCCTGGGCGTGACCGATTCGACCCGGCCGACCTTGACGCCGAGGATCCGCAGGTCCGATCCGGCGTACACACCGGTGGCCCGGTCGAAGTAGGCGGTGATGGTGGTCGTTCCCTCGTCGTCCGTGGCCATCACACCGGTGGTGGCCGCGACGGCCACGACGGCGAGTCCGGCGCCGATGCCGACGATGCGTGTGATTCTCATGTCAGCGGCCGCCTTGCTGCTGGGGTGGCATGCATCCGGTCGCCGGGGGTGTGCCGGCGGGCAGGTAGTTCTTCGGGACGACTCCGCAGACGTAGTTGTCGAACCAGCGGCCGCTGCCGAGGGTGTTGCCGACGAGCCGGTTGTACGAACCGGTGAGCGACAGCACCTTGTCGAGGCTCTTGCGGTTTTTCACCAGCACCGCGGTGACCCGGCCGAGCGAGTCCAGGGTGGGTTTCAGCTGCCTGTTGTTGTCCGCGACAAGGCCGGTGAGCTGGGTGCCCAGGTTGCGGGTGCCGGTGAGCAGCAAATGGATGGAGTCACGGCGCGCCTGGATTTCGCCGAGGAGCACGTTGCCGTCCTCCAGCAGGGTTTCGAAGCTGCTCTTCTTGCCGGCGAGCGTCTTGGTGAGCTGCTTGCTGCCCTTGAGGAGGGTGGCAAGCTGGGCGTCCCGCTCGGAGACCGTTTTGGAGAGGGCGGAGAGGCCGTCGGCGGCGCTCTTCACGTCCGGCGGGGAGTCCTTGAAGGTGGCGGAGATCGTCTCGAAGCTCTTGGCGAGCTGCTGGGTGTCGATCTCCCCGATGGTCTCACCGAGTCCGTTGAACGCCTGGGTGACGTCGTACGGGGATGTGGTGCGGCTCACCGTGATGCGATCGTGCGGGTCCTGCGGGGCGTCGCCCAGCGGGTCGACGGCGAGATACTTCTCGCCGAGCAGCGTCTTGATGGCGATGCCCACGGTGGAGGAGTCGCCGATCCAGACGTCGTTGACCTTGAAGCCGACCTTCACCTTGGAGCCGTCGAGCGAGACGCCGGTGACCTCGCCGACCTTCACTCCGGCGACCCGTACCTCGTCGCCCTCGCCGAGTCCGGCGGACTCGGTGAAGTCGGCGTTGTAGGTGGTGCCGCCGCCGATGAAGGGCAGCGAGTCGGCGCGGTAGGCGGCCAGGCCGATCAGGGCGAGGACGAGCAGTCCGACCATGGCGACGGCGACGGGGTTGCGTTCCCGTACGGGTTTGATTCTCATGCCAGGCACCTCGGTTGGGTGATCGCGATGCCGGTGGGCGGGGCGCTGCCGTCCTCGGTCGTCACGCCGCTGACCTTGGCCTCGCAGAGGTAGAGGTTGAGCCACGAGCCGTACGAGGCCAGGCGGCTGATCGCTTCCATCTTGGCCGGGGTCTTCTGCAGGAAGTTCTCGATCTGCGGCGTGCCCTTGCCCAACTGGTCGGAGAGGCGGCCGAGTTGTTTGATGTCGCTTTTGAGGGGCTCCCGGCCGTCGTCGAGGAGGTCCGCGGTGACGGTGGTGAGCGCACCCATCGCGGTGACTGCCTCGCCGAGCGGTTTGCGGTCGCCGGAGAATCCGGTGACGAGTTTCTGGAGGGTGACGACGAGGTCGTTGAAGCCGGCCTCGCGGTCGTTGACGGTTTTCAGGACCGTGTTGAGGTTCTTGATCACCTCGCCGATCACCTTGTCCTTGGCGGCGACGGTTCCGGTGAGCGAGCCGACGTGCTGGAGGATGCTGTCGACGGTGCCGCCCTCGCCCTGGAGCACCTGGACGATGGACCCCGCGAGCTGGTTGACGTCCGGTGGGGAGAGTCCTTCGAAGAGCGGCTGGAAGCCGTTGAAGAGCTGGGTGAGGTCGAGCGCCGGGGTGGTGCGGGAGAGCGGAATGGTCGCTCCGGCGGCGAAGCTGCGGCCGACCGGCCCCGCGCCCCGGTCGAGGTCGATGTACCGCTGGCCGACCATGTTGAGGTACTTGATCGAGGCGGTCACCGAGGCGGGGAGCTTGCGCCCCTTGCGGACGGCGAAGCCGACCTCGGCGAGCCGCTTGTCGGCCACTTCGATGGACTCGACCTGTCCGACCTCGACCCCGGCGATCCGGACGCTGTCACCGACGATCAGTCCGGTGACGTCGGTGAACCTGGCCTTGTAGGTGGTGGTGTCGCCGACCCCCGTATTGGCGATGGACAGTGCCAGGACGGCGGTGGCCACAACGGTCACCAGGATGAAGACGATCGACTTCGCGAGCGGCCTTGCGAGAGAGCGGCGCTTCACTTGAGCTTCACCTCCGCACCGCGGAAGGCCGGACCGATGAGCACGCTGCTCCAGTCGGGCAGGGTCTGCGGCTGGACTTTCAGTGAGGGAGCGACCAGCTCGTTGACGAGTTGGCTCTCCTGCGGGGAGTTGGGCATGCCGAGGCGGGAGTCCGTGTCCGAGGGCGCGGGGCCGGAGGGCTCTGCGCCGCGCGGGGTGCCGGCCGGGGTGACGGCCTCGGCCGTACGGGCGTGTGCGGTCGGCACGGTCCGGCCGACGTACGGCACGGAGTAGCAGTGCGGTCCGCCGGTCGCGTCGTAGACCGGGGTGTCCTTGCCGGGCACGTACTTGCCCTTGGATTGCACGGACTTGACGGTGACGTGGAGTCCGGGCTGGTCGGTTCCCTTGCCGAGCGCCTTGTCCATGGCGGGGACGAAGCCGGCCAGGGTCCGCAGGGTGCAGGGGAATTCGTCGGAATACCGCGCCAGCAGTTCCAGCGTCGGCCGGCCCGTCGCGGAGAGCCGGATCAAATTGTCCTTGTTCTCCTGCAGGAACGAGGTGATGTCCTGCGCGGAGTCGGTCGTGGACCCGTACAGGTCGGCGAGTTTTGCCTGCTGTTCCGCGATGGTGGTGCTGGTGGTGGTGAAGGCGGTGAGCGCGTCAAGGACATCGGGCGCGGCGTCCCCGTACACCTTGGTCACCTTGACGAGCTCCTTGATGTCAGCGTTGAGCGTGGGGAGTTGGGGGTTGAATTTCTCCAGGTGGGCGTCGAGCGTGAGCAGGGTGTCGCCGAGTTTCCCGCCGCGTCCTTCGAGCGCCTGGGAGACCGCGCCCAGGGTGGCGGCGAGCTTCTCCGGCTTCACCGCGGTCAGCAGCGGCAGGACATTGTCGAGGACTTGCTCCAGCTCGATGGCGTTGCTGGAGCGGTCCTGCGGGATGACGGCCCCCGCCCGCAGGGGCTGCGCGGACGGCATCTCGGGCGGTACGAGCGCCACGAACCGTTCCCCGAAAAGTGTGGTGGGGAGCATCTGGGCGGTCACATCGGCCGGGATCCGGTCGAGTTTGTCGGGCTCGATGGCGAGGGTGAGCCGGGCTCCGTCCCCGTCGGCCGAAATGTCGCGGACCTGTCCGACGACGACGCCGCGCACTTTCACATCCGCGTTGTCGTGCATCTCGTTGCCGACGCTGCCGGTGCGTACGGTCACGGTGGCGTCGTCGGTGAAGTCCTTGTTGTACACCGAGACGGACACCCACACGAGCACGGCGGGCACGAGCAGAAAGGTGACTCCGGCGAGTCTGCGGCGGACGGTCTGCATCCGGTGTGTGTTCATCAGCCGGCCACCTTCACCGTCGTCGTGGCGCCCCAGATGGCAAGGGAGAGGAAGAAGTCGGTGACGCTGATGAGCACGATGGCGTTGCGCACCGACCGGCCGACCGCCACCCCCACTCCGGCGGGTCCGCCCGTGGCGTGGAAGCCGTAGTAGCAGTGGGCGAGGATCACCATCACGCTGAAGATCAGCACCTTGAGCACCGACAGCAGCACGTCGTCCGGGGAGAGGAAGAGGTTGAAGTAGTGGTCGTAGGTGCCCGCGGACTGCCCGTTGAACAGGACCGTGATGTAGCGGGACGCGAGGTACGAGGAGAGCAGCCCGATCGCGTACAGCGGGATGATCGCGACGACCCCGGCAATGATGCGGGTGGTGACGAGGTAGGGCATGGACCGCACGCCCATCGCCTCCAGGGCGTCGACCTCCTCGTTGATCCGCATCGCGCCGAGCTGGGCGGTGAAGCCGGCGCCGACGGTGGCGGAGAGCGCGAGCCCGGCGACGAGCGGGGCGATCTCACGGGTGTTGAAGTAGGCGGAGATGAAGCCGGTGAAGGCGGAGGTGCCGATCTGGTTGAGGGCCGCGTACCCCTGGAGGCCGACAACGGTGCCGGTGAAGAGGGTCATCGCGATCATCACGCCGATGGTGCCGCCGATGACGCCGAGACCGCCGCTGCCGAAGGCCACTTCGGCCAGCAGCCGCTGGACCTCGCGCAAATAGCGGCGCAGGGTCCGCGGGATCCAGATCAACGCCCTCACATAGAAGGTGAGCTGTTCACCCGATCGATCGAGCCGACTGAGCAACGACATCGGTCAGCTCCCCTTCGCGGGGACGATCTGGAGGTAGATCGCCGTGAGGACCATGTTCACGAAGAACAGCAGCATGAAGGTGATGACGACGGACTGGTTGACCGCGTCCCCGACGCCCTTGGGACCGCCGCGCGGGTTGAGTCCGCGGTAGGCGGCGACGATGCCTGCGATGAAGCCGAAGATCAGCGCCTTGACCTCGCTGATGTACAGATCGGGGAGCTGGGCGAGCGCGGAGAAGCTGGCGAGGTAGGCCCCGGGTGTGCCGTGCTGCAGGATGACGTTGAAGAAGTAGCCGCCGAGCGTGCCGACGACGGAGACCAGGCCGTTCAGCAGGACGGCCACGAACATGGTGGCCAGGACGCGCGGGACGACGAGGCGCTGGATGGGCGAGACGCCCATGACCTCCATCGCGTCGAGTTCCTCGCGGATCTTCCGCGATCCGAGGTCCGCGCAGATGGCCGAGCCCGCCGCACCGGAGATCAGGAGCGCCACGATGATCGGGCTGGCCTGCTGGATGACCGCGAGGACACTGGCGCCCCCGGTGAAGGACTGTGCGCCGAGCTGCTGGGTCAGCGAGCCGACCTGGAGGGCGATGACCGCGCCGAACGGGATGGAGACGAGCGCGGCAGGCAAAATGGTGACGCTGGCGACGAACCAGAACTGTTCGATGAACTCCCGTACCTGGAAGGGCCTGCGGAAAATCTCGCGGCTCACGGTCCCGGCGAGGGAGAACAGCTTCCCGGTCTCGCGCAGTGGGGCGAGCAGCCGTGTCGGAGGTCTGCGCTCCGGGGTCTTCGGCCCGGTCGCGTCGGCCACGCGGGCCGTGGGCGGCTCAGGGGGCCGCACCGGCATGGAGGCCGTCACGGGCGTCCACCGCCCGCGGCCGGGGTGTAGCTGTTCATGATGGCGGTACGGGCGGCCTCCGGCAGCCGGCCCATCATCGACAGGACGCGTTCCCGGCGGCGCAGGGCAGCCTGCCGTACCGGCATGCCCGGCGACGGCTCCAACTGCGGCACGACGGTGCGCGGGCCGTTGGCGGAGCTGATGCCGACCCCGTAACCGTTCATCTCCTCCGCGGCGAGGGTCGCGGCATCCTTCTCCTCGGCCATCCCGATGGGGCCTTCGCGGCGCCCTGCAAGAAACTGGGCGACGACCGGCACATCGCTGGTGAGCAGCACCTCGCGCGGCCCGAAAGTGACGAGATTGCGGCGGAACAGCATGCCCATGTTATCCGGGACGGTGGCCGCGATGTCGAGGTTGTGGGTGACGATGAGCATCGTCGCGTCGATCTGCGCGTTGAGATCGATGAGCAGCTGGGAAATGTACGCAGTGCGGACCGGGTCGAGTCCGGAGTCCGGTTCGTCGCACAGAATGATCTGCGGGTCCAGGACGAGGGCGCGGGCCAGACCGGCGCGTTTACGCATACCGCCGGATATCTCGCCGGGCAGTTTATCCTCGGCGCCGAGGAGACCGACGATGTCGATGCGCTCCATGACGATCCGGCGGATTTCCGATTCCTTTTTGCGGGTGTGCTCACGCAGCGGGAAGGCAATGTTGTCGAAGAGCGACATCGAACCGAAGAGGGCGCCGTCCTGGAACATGAGCCCGAAGAGCTTACGGGTCTCCATGATCTCGCGCTCGGGACTGTTCACCATGTCGACGCCATTGATGAGGACACGCCCCTGCTCGGGCTTCAGCAGACCGATGATGGATTTCAGGAAGACGGTTTTTCCCGTGCCGGAAGGGCCGAGCATCACGCTCACCTCGCCGGCGGGCAGCGTAAGAGTGACGTCCTGCCAGATGTTCTGCTTGCCGAAGGACTTCGTGAGGCCTTCGACGACTACTTCGATTCCCATCGGCCCTCCTTCGAAGTTGTTGTGAACGAAGTCATCTGTCAGCGCTCCGGCTCTGAGAAATCCAATGGCGGCTCGTCACACATGCACCACGGGGCGCACGTTAGGTCCGCCGAAACCACCAGGACAAGCCGTTGAACAGCGGAAATCGACGAACCGGGTGCTCGGCGTGGATCACTTGTCACGGAGTGACAAAGCCGTGGACCGGCTTTGTCGGAATCTGCGCAAGGTCTCCGGCGTGCGGGCGGGGGTCCCGCGGCCGATGGGGGCGGAGTCACGACGACTCCATGTGCGCCGAACAAGCAGTTACGGATGCGTTTCCGAGCTGCTCAACTGGGACGCTACGGGTCAGTAACCTGACTCCGCAATAGCGGTTCCTGAACTTTTTGCACGGCGATCGACGCTCACATTGTTTTTGTACACGGGTGAGTAGTGGACGCCGTGCACTTGTCGATAAGTGAGTCCTCCGACGGGCTCTGCACACATCCGTCCGCCCCGCACGGTAAGAAAATCCGGGCGGGGCGGACGACAACGGTAATTCCCGTGCTTTACAGGAATCGGCCGAACCGAAGAAGTACCTACCGCACCACTCCGGCGTGCCAGTTCTCCGCAAGCAGCTGACCTGCGCTGGGCACGGCCGAGCCCGGGGACGTCAGGCCCGCCGTGTAGGTGGCGGTGTCGTTCAGCACCAGGTTGTTGTTCCCGGCCCCCGAGGGCAGCGCCGTCTTCAGGTTGACCGCCCAGTTCAGCTCGCCGAGCCCGAGGGGTCCGCAGCCGCTCACCGAGGGGACGGCGAAGCCGGCATCGCCCTGTGCGTTACCGGTCAGCGCGACCCTGTTCATCACGCCCCTGGTGTTCGGCGTGCCGTCGGCATCGAAGCGCTGGCTGGCCAGGGCCGGTGCGGTGAGGTTCTGCGGACGCAGCACGACCGGGTCGGAGGTGGTGCCGATGTAACACTTGGACCCCAGGAACGGGTTCTCCAGGTGGATGCGGACCGGAATGTCGACGATCGTCTTCCCGCTCTGCATCCCCGCGGTCAGATCGAAGTTGCTGGGTGCGCCCGCCGACTGCACGGTGGCAACGACCCGGTTGAGGCTGTTGTCCGTCAGCTGCTCACAGATTCCCGAGACGACGGGGATCCCGCTGGGGCACATGAGGCCGAGCAGACCGCCGGGAATCTCCGTCGGGGCTCCGACGATCGCCCCGCCCTCGGGCGCCACGATCCTGGACACCCCCGTCGTCGCGTTGCGGACGACGCCGAACTGCAGGTCGTTCGCACCGGTTGTCGCTTCGGTGTTCCCGAGCTTGATGGACCCGCTCTCGGACTGCGAGGCCACGCATATCGCGATCTCCGTCCTGCCGTCCGCGGCCAGCATGGCCGGGTCGTCGACCGGACACCGGGTGAAGGGCGCCCAATTGCCGTTCATCTCCTGGGCGGAGGCGGCGCTCGCCGGCGAGGTGCTCAGCGGAATGCCGACGGCGACCGCCACCAGCGCACCGAGCAGAGCGGGTCTGACACTTTTCGGGGCAGCACTCATTGAGGGTCCAGCCTTTCGCATCGAGGGAAGGCGCGCGGGTGCGCCTGCTTCAGCGTTCAGGGGTGGGCTTGGGGGGCGGGCAGATCGACTTCGGATTGCCCTCCACACACAGCGCGGCCTGCGTCATTTTCACGTAGTTCCCCTTACCGGACACCGAGGAGGTGAACAGGCTGTCCAGATCCTCCGTGACACCGCATCCGCTGAAGGGAGGTATCTCGGCATACCCCGTGAGAGGTCCACCGTCGTTCACCGTGTAACCGGATGGAGGGAGCTGGCGGCCCGTCAGCCCCTCGCCCTTGAGCTCGAGGCGCATCGGACGGGCGGAGCGGCACTGCGGACCGACGTCGAGCGGCTGTCCGTTGACCTTCACGTCATACAGCCGAACCCACATGTCGGCGGCCGTGATTGTCGTCTCGCGGGTCCGCCCGGCAGGGTTTTTCTTCTTCCACGCCATCGTGGCAATGTCAATTCTGCCGTCAAGGGTCATCTCGACCTTCGCGGTGGTCGGCATGAATCCGAACGTAAGAAATGTCGCCTCCGTCGGCGGCATCTGCGGCTTCCCGTTGTAGTCGAGTGTCCCGTCCGTCATGAGCCACGCCGCCGTGTCGTCGGGGCACACGAGATTGCTGCTCAGCATGTAGTTCAACCGGAGGACGAGGTGTCCCGGGTCCTTGAACAGCATGGCACCGTTCAGCTTCTCAGCGTTCGAATAGCCCCCCAGATATCCGGTGGCGTTTTTGGAACCAGTCGGCGGCGGCACAGGCACGGGCTCGCGACCGGGAGGGAAATAGCATCCTTCCGGAGGCTGCACCTTGCCAGGCACGACCTCGCCGTCTTTTGCAGCAGCTGCCTTTGGCTGCGGCCCAAAAGAGACGATCCCTGGACCGGGCGGGTCCACTGCTGTCGAGCCGGGCGGCGTTTCCACGGCTCCGGCCGGCACACCGACGGTCCCCAGTTCCGCAGGCTGGTCGGCAGCCGGCCCGCAGGAGACGGGGAGCACCGACGGTGCAGCGGCTGCGTCATCGGTCGGCTCCGTGGACAGCTCGAGGTCGAGCTGTCCCACGGTGAACACGATGTCACCGCTGGAGCGCGGGGTGATGGTGGGCACCGCCCCCGTCGCTCGCACCGACAGATCGTCTTGTGCGCCGACAGTCGTTTCGGCGATATGCAAGTCCTGCCAGGGCACTTCGGTCGACTCACCGCGCTGCGTCACCTCTGTCACGAGTTGCGTGACGCCGGACACCTGCTTCGAGCCGGTTCCCAGGAATTCGGCGAGGAACGCGCGGGGCAGGGTAAGCGAGACGGACACGTCCTCGGGCTGAATCACCGATCCGGCAGTCGAGGTCACCGGCAGCCCGGCCGTCACCCGGACGGCAACCGGCTGGGGTCCGGCCGAGAATCCGCAGGAGTAGGTGAGATCCGCCTCGACCACGCGGGTGTCGCTCGCGGAACCCGTGCCCGGCACCAGCCCGGCCGCCAGAGCCAGCACGCCGACGGTGCCGACATGCGCCGCCCGCCGGATTCGGCTCGTCCTGAATCTCATCTCGCCAACCCATCGTCATCTCGAAGCCAAGTGGCAGGTGCGCGGGGGAAGGTGCGGGGAGCGACAGCCGCAGACTGCGTGGGCGGCGACGCCTCTCCCCACAGTCCGCGGCTGTGCCGGCTAACAACTCACGGAGAAGTGACGGTGATGGCGTCGTCGAGCACGTACGTCGCCGAGAACGCGGCGGTGTCGCCGTCGTTCATCAGCCCGGCACAGTTGTCCACGTTGGAAATGTTGAGCCCTGTGCCGTTGTTGATGGTCAGCTCGCCCGTGGCGTTGTTGTACGAGGCGTTGCTGGCGGAACCCGAGATCGTGGCCGTGCAGACACCGAAGAGCGTGTCACCGGTGATCGTCACGTCGACACCCGACAGGTTGGCCTGGGTGACGCCACCGCTGTAACCGGTGGCGTTGAGGTGGATGGTGCCGGTGAGCTCGGCGCTGAACGCGGAGCCGAGCGGTCCGTCACAGGGGTCACTGACCGGATCGCCCCATGCGGCCGAGGTGATCTGTGCGATGTCGTCCCCGTCCGGCTGCGTGCCGTTGGCGGCGGTGCCGCTCGCGGTGGCCGAGTAGCAGGTCACGGCCTGGTTGGTGGTGATGTCCAGGAGGTCCGCCGTCGTCCCGGCCTTGAGCGCGGCCGTGAACGACCCGTTCGCGTTCGGATTGACGATGGTCCACTGGGCCTGCGCGGTGGCCGAGGCCGAGGTGGCGGTCAGGCCGAACGCGGCAGCGGCAACGGCGGTGGCGAACAGGGAACGCTTGATGATGCTTCTCACGGAAAGGCCTCCGAGGGGAGTGGAGTTGGACGTACCCGATTACCTCGTACCGCGCCCGGCAATGAGTCCGGCACGAGGGCGGCTCACATCGTGGATCGCAGAAGTCCATGGACTCGACTGCGTGATCGAACTCCGTGCGGATCGAACGTTACGAGCCAGTAGCCCAACGCGGCAATACCCGGCACAGAAATTCCCCGCCCCTCCCGATAAACGCATTCTCCCTTAGCGAGAACTCAGCAGATCGCTACGATTTTCTATACGAAAGTGAGTAGTTACGCCGGGTAAGCGCCGCCCGGGAGCCCTTCGGACACTCACCTCGGACGCAGTCATCGACGGCGGTCTGCACTCCCGCATCCCGCGTTTACCCAGGGTTACTTTCTTGTCGCCGGAAGAGCAGATGTCCGAAAAACATTGTCCTGAAGTGAGCACTCCCGCCCCACCTGCACCGGAGCACCACAACGGGGCCGAGATGTGTGCCCCTTGCACTTCGATCTCGTCCAAGTGGTGGGCACAACCGCTCACTTGGTCTATCTTCATCGCGGACTTGGTACGCACCTGTCGGTTCGTGGGAGCGCTTTCCCCCACCGCCTGACCCCCCACCGGGCGCCGGAGAGCAAGGGGACAGTCATGCCGAAACTCATTCAGCCGTCGGACACGGGGGATCCACTGGGGCCGCTCCCCCAGGAATTCGCCGCGATCATGCGGCCCGAACTGCCGAGCCTCATCAAGGAAATCGGCGTCGAAGTCACCCGGGCCTACCCGGAATACGCACGACTGCTCAGCGGTCCCAATGAGCAGGCTATTCGCGTCGGCGTCGAGCAGAGCCTCTCCTCATTCGTGGACCTCGTCGCCGAGCCGTCCGCGTCGACCTCGCTGCGGGACGACATGTGCCGTCGATTCGGACGTTTCGAGGCATATGAGGGCCGCACGATGGAGACGCTTCAGGGTGCTTATCGACTGGGTGCCCGAATTGCGCTGCGACGGGCAAAGAAGGTCGGCCGGAGTTACAACTTCTCACCGACCCTCATGCTCAGCTTCGCCGATGCGCTCTTCGCCTACATCGACGAGCTCGAATCCCTGTCCCGGGAGGGCTTCCTGGAGGTGCAGTCGCAGACCGGCGAGCAGAGCGAGGCCATGCGCCGGCGCCTGCTGCACCTGATTCTCGCCGGCCGCCCCGCACCCCGTTCCGCCATCGCCGAACTGTGCGAGCAGACGGGATGGGCGTTGCCCGAACAGGTCACGCTGATCGCCGCACGCTCCCCCGCCGGCCTGGACCGGGCCGTCGCCGACCGCGACATCCTGGCCGATCTCAGCGACCCCCAGCCGCACTTATTGATCCCCGGCGCACTCGACGACGCACGAAGACGCATGCTGGACCAGGCCCTCCTCGGCACCCATGCCGCGATCGGCCTGACCGTCCCCACCGCCCTCGCCTCGGACTCGATCCGCTGGGCCCGCCGCGTCCTCGAACTCGTCGACGCGGGCATCATCGACGATGCGCCCTTCATCCTCTGCGAGGACCACCTCATCACCCTGTGGCTGCTCTCCGACCCGGTCCTCGTCGACCAGCTCGCCCAGCGGGATCTGGCGCCGATCGCCGCAATCAGCGCCACCCGGCGGGAGCGGCTGATCGAGACGCTGCGGATCTGGCTGGACACCCGCGGCACGGCGGCCCATATGGGCGAGCTGTTGGATGTGCATCCGCAGACCGTCCGCTACCGGATGCGCAATCTGGAGTCCATCTTCGGCGAGCAACTGACCGACCCCGAGAGCCGGTTCTCCACCGAGGCCGTGCTGCGCGCACTCCAGTTGCGTGCCCGCGGTGACGAATCCCCGCTGTGAGTCGGCTTTCATCCGGATCACGATGCTCACCGGCAGTCAACTTACTTGCGGGTAAAGCGAAATAGCCGGTCACTCTCAAACGGTTGCCACACGGAGACGCTCTCAACGAGAAACCAGGAACCGCGTCCCGTACACATGGAGGAGTCGGCCGCCCACCCGGCGGCCGCAGCCGAGAACCACCTCCTGGCCAACCACCCGAGAGGGCCCCATGACCGCCTCACACCTCCTCGTCCCCGTGCCGATCCCGGACCGGGTCGCCGCGCTGATCGGGTCCTGCATCCCGCCGTACATCCTGCAGGCGGAGCTCGACGCCGAATGCGCCGCGCGCGAGGTGCGCAGGTTCCGTGGACCACGACTCTGTGCCGAGGACCGGGCCGACCGCGAGCAGGCACTCTCCGAGCTGGCCCGCGCCAACAAGGCTCTTGCCGCCCACCACCCCCGGCTGCCGGTGCGCCCCGACAGCTCCTGGTGAGCCGCCCGCCACTTCCCCGCTCCGCATGCGTCTTGCGAGGGATGGCGCGACGCTCACCTTACTGAAAAGTAAGTTCACACCTGAGCAATGTTCGGGCGTGGCCGACAACAGCGACGCCTGCCGGACCGCTGAGGGCGAGCTGCTGCTCGTCGAGCTGGAGGACCTCAATCCGTTTCTCTCGCCGGACCGGGTGGCGGAGCCGGTACGGGAGGCGTTCGTGACCGTATGAAGGCTTCCGTGCGGGATCTGCCGGCCTGACGACACGTCCGGCCGTCCCCCACATGCGGGAGACGGGGGCCGGTGTGAGGGTGCAAGCGTGACCACTGCCAGCGAGACCGTCCCCGCCGCGCAGAGTGCCGCCGCGCCGCCCGTACTCGATCCGCGCCGTCGGAACATCGTCTTCGCGACGATCGTGCTGGGGATTCTGCTGGCCGCCCTGGACCAGACGATCGTCGGTACCGCACTGCCGACGATCGTTTCGGATCTCGGCGGCGCAGCCCATATGTCCTGGGTGGTCACCGCTTATCTGCTCGCCGAGACGGTGGCGACGGTCCTGGTCGGCAAGTTCGGCGACCTGTTCGGCCGGAAGATCATCTTCCAGCTGTCGGCGATCATCTTCATCACCGGCTCGTTCCTGTGCGGTCTCGCGACCAATATGACGCTGCTGATCGTCTGGCGCGGACTGCAGGGCATCGGCGCGGGCGGGCTGATGGTCACCTCGATGGCGCTGATCGCCGATGTGATCCCATTGCGCGAGCGCGGCAAGTACCAGGGTGCGATCGGTGCGGTCTTCGGGGTGTCGACAGTGATCGGGCCATTGCTCGGCGGACTCTTCACCGACCATCTGAGCTGGCGCTGGGCGTTCTACGTCAATGTGCCGATCGCGATCGTGGTGGTCATCGCCGCCGCCCGGACGATCCCGTCGGTCAAGGCCGCCGGACGGCCCGTGATCGACTATCTGGGCATCGCGCTGGTCACGGTCGGCGCCGGCGCGCTGATCCTGGCGACGAGCTGGGGCGGCAATGAGTACGCATGGGGATCGCCCGTCATCATCGGCCTCTTCGCGGGTGGCGCCCTCGCGCTGGCGCTCTTCTGTCTCGTGGAGTTCCGGGCCGAGGAACCGATGCTGCCGATGCGGCTGTTCCGGAATCCGGTGTTCACCGTCTGCTCGATCCTGAGCTTCATCGTGGGCTTCGCGATGCTCGGCGCCATGATCTTCCTGCCGACGTATCTGCAGTACGTGGACGGGGACTCGGCGACCCTGTCGGGGGTGCGGACGCTGCCGATGGTCGTCGGGCTGCTGGTCGCCTCGGTCTTCAGCGGCAATGTCGTCTCCAAGACGGGCCGGTACCGGTTCTTCCCCATCGTGGGTTCGCTGATCATGGCGGTCGGGCTCTATCTGCTGTCCCGGATGGGTCCGGGCAGCGGGGTGTGGCTGGAGTCGCTGTACATGCTGGTGCTCGGCGTCGGCATCGGGCTGTCCATGCAGGTGCTGACGATCGCCGTGCAGAACACGGTCGACTACGCGGATCTGGGTACGGCGACCTCGGGCGTGACGTTCTTCCGTACGCTCGGCAGCTCGTTCGGCACAGCGGTCTTCGGCACGATCTACGCCAATGCGCTGAAGCCGAATCTGACCGAGGGCATCGCCGCGGCGGCCCGGGCGGGCGGCGACCCGGCGGTGTTGGCGAAGGCGGCCCAGAGCCCGGCGGGGCTGCACGGTCTGCCCGCCGCGCAGTCCGCGCCATTGGCCCAGGCGTACGCCGACACGCTGCACACCGTGTTCCTGTGGACGGTGCCGGTCGCGGTCCTGGGTTTCGTCGTGGCGCTGTTCCTGAAGCAGGTGCAGCTGCGGGACACGGCACGGGTCGGCTCGACGGACATGGGCGAGGGCTTCGCCCAGCCCGGCACCGGCGACTCGGCCAAGCTCCTGGAGTTCTCCGTGGCCAAGATCCTCCACGGAGCGGGACCGGACACGGCCCGGCGGATCGTCGCGGAATCGGACACCCGGCTGGACATGGCGGGGGCCTGGGCGGTGATGCAGGTCGAGCTGTTCACCCGCATGGTCGGCCATGCGGGTCTGGGTCTGATCGCGACCCGGCACCGACTACCTCCGGAGGTGCTGGTGCCGGTCTTCGACCGCATGATCGAGGAGGGCTATCTCACCGGCGACGGTCATCTGTTCACGCATACGGCCGCCGGCCGCCGGGAGGCCGCGGCGATCAACGACGCGTGGGCACGGTGGCTCAATGAACGCCTGGACGAGCACGGGGCACGCCCGGACGACCGGCAGCTGAGGGCGGCGGTGGACGTGATCGCCAAGCGCCTGCTGGCGGAGGACCTGACGCAGGAACTCTCGCCGAACGAGCCAGGGGTGAGAGCCGCCATCTGAACGGTCCCGGTCACCGCACGGCCGGGTCAGTCGGAGAAGTCCGCGGTCGAGTACACCCAGGCGCCCCCGACCCGGACGAAGCGGCTCTTCTCATGGAGCGAGTCCGGCCGCCCGTTGTCCGTGTAATGCGCACGGAAGGTGACCGTGCCCGTGGTGTGGAACGCGCTGCCGTCCGTCTTCTCCAAGATCTCCAGGCGCACCCACCGCATCCCGGGATCGAAGTCGACGGCGGGCGGCCGGGTCCCGGGGTGCCAGGTACGGAGCAGGTACGCCTCGTCCCGGACGACGAATGCGGCGTACCGGGAGCGCATCAGCGCCTCGCAGGTCGGCGCGGCGACGGTCCCGGCGTGCAGTCGACCGCAGCAGTCCGCGTAGGTGGCGGGCAGGCCGCACGGGCACGGCGAGTCCGCGGTGATCGCGGAAGGCCGCGCTCCGGCGGTGACGGACCGCCTCGGTCGTGAGGTGCGTCGTGACATGAGTCCATTGTCACCTGCGGCCCGAGCGGCTCAGCAGGCCGGGGCGAACCGGCGACGGTAGTCGCTGGGAGGCAGTCCGGTGCGGCGGCGGAGCCGGGCCCGCAGGTTCGTCGTCGTACCGAGTCCGCCGACGCGGGTGAGCACGTCGAGGCGCGGGACGGGACGGTCAGGCCTTGCGGGCCACGCCCGCGTAGCCCGGGATCGGCTCGCCGCCGGGGACGTCGATGACCTCGCCGAGCTCCGGGTGCCAGTCCACGGAGAGCGAGACACCCGGCTCGACGAGCTCGAGTCCGCGGAAGAACGTGCTGACTTCGGCGTGGGTCCGCAGGCGCAGCGTCATTCCGCGAGCCCTGTACATGGCGGACGCCTGCGCCGCGCCCTCGGGGTCGAAGTCCCCGGTGGTGTGCGAGAGCACCAGATAGCTGCCGGAGGGGAGCCGCTCGACCAGGCGATCGACGAGCTCGGCCGCGCCGTCCTCGTCGTCCAGGAAGTGCAGCAGGGCCAGCAGCGACAGCGCGATCGGCTTGTCGAAGTCGAGGACCTTGCCGGCCTGTTCGAGGATGACTTCCGGCTTGCGGGCGTCGGCCTGGATGTACTCGGTGGCGCCCTGTGGGGTGGAGCGCAGCAGGGCCGCCGCGTGCGCGAGGACGATCGGGTCGTTGTCGCAGTAGACGATGCGTGCGTCCGGGGCGGTCCGCTGGGCGATCTGGTGGAGATTGGGCTCGGTGGGTATGCCGGTGCCGATGTCGAGGAACTGGCGGATGCCGTTCTCGGCGAGCCATCGGGTGGCCCGGTGCATGAAGGCCCGGTTGGCCCGGGCCATGTCGCGCCCTCTGGCGTCGAGGGACAGCAGCTGCCGGGCCATCTGTTCGTCGACCGGGTAGTTGTCCTTGCCGCCGAGGAACCAGTCGTACATCCGGGCGGAATGCGGCTTGGTGGTGTCGATCTCGACGGCTGGGGGCTCGTGCCCGGTCATAGCGCGCTCCATGGGTCCATAAGTCGGCGAACAACAAGAGTGTGGAGCGGGGACGGGCTCCGGCGCTGCGGATTCGGTTGAGAAGGCCACGGATTCAGGTGAGAAGGAAGTCCGCCTGGCCGGACTTGGCCCCCTGGATGAAGGCGGCGATCTCACGGTGGGAGTAGATCAGGGCGGGGCCGTCAGGATCGGCGGACTGGCGTACGGCGACTCTTCCGTCGGACAGCTTCATGGCCTCGACGCAATTGCCTCCGTTCCCACCGCTCCACGGCTTGTACCAGCCATCGGAGCCGAGTTCGGCAGCCGGCATGCCGTTGTATATGGGTTCCATCAAAGCTCCTTGCGGAAGTCCTGGAGGATTTCCTTCGTGCGTTGTGCAGTTGCGGCCTGAGCCGCCATGCGGTCCATGACTTCGAGGTAGGAGGCCACCTCGGGGCGCGCGTCGAAGTAGACGGCTCCGGTCAGGTACTCGCTGTAAACCATGTCGGGGAGTTCGGGGACGCCGAAGCGGAAGAGGACGAAGGGGCCGTAGGTGCCCGGATGGTGACCGGTCGAGAATTCCGCGATCTGCAGCGTCACATGCGGCATCTCGGTCGCTTCGAGCAGCCGGTCGATCTGCCGGCGCATGGCGTCGACGCTGCCGACGGGCCGGCGCAGCACCGTTTCGTCCATCACCACCCACAGCTTCGGGGCGTCCGGTCTGGTCAGCAGGGACTGGCGCTGCATCCGCAGCGCCACGTGACGTTCGATGTCCTCGGGTCTGGTCTGGCCGACGGCTCCGGTGCGCATCACCGAGCGCGCGTAGTCCTCGGTCTGCAGCAGTCCGGGGACGAAGTGCGGCTCGTACATGCGCAGGAGGCTCGCGGCGCCCTCCAGGCTGACGTACATGCTGAACCAATCGGGCAGCACATCGTGGAAGCGCTGCCACCAGCCGGGTTTATTGGCCTCCTCGGCGAGCTCCACGAAGGCGTCGGCCTCGTCGTCGGCGATCCCGTACGCCTTCAGCAGCAGTTGGACATAGGGGATCTTGAGAGCGACCTCGGCGGTCTCCATCCTGCGTATCGTCGCAGGTGCGACCCGCAGCACCTTGGCAGCCTGGTCACGGCTCAGGCCGACACGCTCCCGCAGTTCCTGCAGGCGCTTGCCGAGAACGACCTGACCGACGGTCGGGGCGGACCGCGGTTCGCTCACTTCAGACCTCCCGATGCGCTGTTTGCCAGCAGTGTGCCATGCGCAGGCGATCCAAGACACAGTCACTCTGAAATTTTCAGAGTGCCCCTTGCCAAGTGTTCTCGACAGGGGGAGAGTTGGTGAGCGAACCAGTTCACGTAGTCACGGACGCCCTCATTTCGAGATCGCTGAGTGTGACGCAGCCCCCACTGTGAGGAATCGGTCGTGGCACCTGGCACTGCGCTCATCCCCCGGCTCATGGATCTCAGGCCCGGGACGGAAGCGCTCCGGTACTGCTTCGTGCTGCCCGCGCGCCCCGAGTCGGTGGCCGGTGCACGGCGGCTGACGCGGGCACGGCTCGATGAGTGGCGGCTGGACGGGGACGCGCACGAGGCGGCAATCCTGATCGTGTCCGAACTGGTCACCAACGCGGTGGTCCACACCATGAGCGCTCGCGTCGTATGCGAACTGCGATGCCTCGACGGACGGCTGCGCATAGCCGTACAGGACCAAGGACACCAGCCCGGCGGGCCACAGCTGTGCCGCACCGCCGATGACGAACACGGACGCGGCCTGCTGCTCGTCGACGCGATGAGCAGCTCCTGGGGTTCCCGCGACGCGGGCAACGGCTCGGGCCGCATCGTCTGGGCAGAACTGCCGCACGGCTCGGAGCGGTCATGTTGAAGAACGCGATGTCCCATCTGCTCGGAACGCGCCGCTCCCGCGAGCCCCGGCGCGGCGCCGACGCGGGCACGGTGCAGTTGCCACTGCCGCCCACGCTTTCGGCGACCCTGGGCTGCGACGCGGTGGGGATGCCGTCCCGGTACGGCTTCCGGCTGATGTCCCATCTGCCACGCACCGGTTGCGTCTTCGCGGACGCCGACCGCTGGTGGTGGATCGTGCCCGCGGGATCCGACCTCTATCTGGACTGGCCCTCGCAGGCCGCCTATGCGAAAGGGGCGTACGTTCCGGCGGTGCGGCCCCGGCTGATCCATCAGCCCGACAACCGCACGCCATACACCCCACCCATCCCGCTCTTCCTGATGGTGTGCCAGGTCACCGGTGTGACGCCGTCGTGGGCGCCGTCCGGCGGCGCACGAGCCGTCTCCGCTCCCTGACGCGGCCGAGAGCACGGGGTCCCGGTGAGGAATCCCCCGCTCCCTCGGCTCGGTATGTCCCAGCCGACAAACTGCTGACGCCCCGTCCGCGGGCACGTCCGGCAGTGAGCTGTCAGCCCGTTGACCTGCTGCTTCATTCCTGCCGGACACCTCGGTCACGCTGCGTTGTCAGTGGTCCGTTCTACTGTGGAACCACTGATCGAAAGCCCGCGGCAGGCGGGCTGTCCGGGTGTGAAGGGGGCGGAGCCGTGCGCCGCTGGGAGTACGTCGAAGGCAGTGCGTCGAAGTTCTGGGAAACCGAGGCCGAGGGCGCTGTGGTGACGGTGCGCTACGGGCGGTGCGGAAGCGACGGACGTACGCAGACGAAGGAGTACGCGTCGGCCGAGGCCGCGGCGGCGCAGGTCCTCAAGACGATCGCGGAGAAGGAGAAGAAGGGGTACCGCGAGGTGGGGGCTTCGGCTGCGGGGACCGCAACGGCCACAGGGGCTGCCGCGGCGACTGCGACAGCGCCAGGCGCGGTTCCCGGAGGGGACTCTCCTGCGCTTCCCGAAGCGGACGCTCTTGCTCTGCCGGACGAGGACACCTTCGTACTTCCCGCGAGCTGGCGGCGAACGCTCCACCCCCGGCGCGGCGGAGTGCGCCGGGCGCCCGGCAAGGCGCGGCAGGAGGTGCTCGGCAAGGTCGAGGACCGGATCACCGAAGAGACCGCGTGGATCCAGGAGTTCATGGACGCCCCGCGTTCGGATGCCGGACTGGCCGACCATCTGCGGGCGCATGTCGCCGGAAGTCCTTCGCCGGTCGGAGCGGCCGTCATGGCCGCGGTCGTCAGGCTTCCCGTGCCCGACTCCGCGTGGGCGGACCACTGGTCCGGGCGCTACGGTCTGCCGTTCGCCGCACGGGCCGCGGTCGAGATGTTCTCGGTCGATGCCAACTGGCACCAGAGCGGCCACCGGCGGAGCGAGCCCCGGCTGGAGGCACTCGCAGGCCCGCGCCATGCGTACTGGGCGAGGGACCGCAGATTGCCGATGGACCGGGTCCGTGCGCTGCTCGCGGCGACCGACGAGGAGACCTACCGGGCGGCGGTCGAGGTGCTGGCCAAGTGCCGCACCGACGCCCTGCGCAAGATCATCGTCTCCTATCTGGTGCCGAGTGAGACCGGCTGGGTCGACGAGCTCTGCGCGGATCCCGAAGTGAGCGCGGAGCAGGACCGCACCCTGCACGCCATGGTGTTCAGCTCACTGAACTCGGCCGACCAGATGACGCAGTTCCCCTTCCGGCCGGTCTTCACCGACGGCGTCGCGTTCATCGCGACAGTGGCCGAGGGCATCGGAGGGGCGATCGCTCCACTGCTGGCCGACTCCCTCAACGGCAACCACTACTACTCCGACGGCGTGAAGCTCACCGCCAACTCCCTGGTCGAGCTTCCCACCGACGAGGCCTTCCTCGCCCTGCTCGCCCACGCGGACTCGAAGCACGTCCGCCCCGCTCTCCTCGACGCCATGCGCCGCTATCCGGTGCGTGCGGTACGACTGCTGGCCGCCGATGTTCGCGGCAGCGCGGCCGCGTCGTCCAGCCGGACGCTGCAACTGCTGCGCGGTCATATCGGCGCCCACCACGAACTGGTCTCGCTCGCACTCGGGGAGCTGGACGCCGAGGTAGTGGAGATCGTCGAACCGCTGCTCAACCCGACAGACCTGATCCCCGACGCACCCGCGGACGCCCTGCCGACCGTCCTGACGGCGCCGCCGTGGTCCCGGCCCCTCACCCGCGCCAAGGCCACGGTCGTGACGGGGCTGACCCCGGTGTCCGAGCCCTCGCTGGAGTGGCTGCCCGAGGAACAGGCCACATGGGCGGCCGCCTCCTCCTGGTACACGACCAAGCGCGACAACAGCGACTGGGAGAAGGACACCGCCACCCTGCACCACGACTTGAGCCTGGGCGACCTGCGGCCGGCCTGGGTCTTCGTGCACGGACCCGAGGAACTGGTCGCACCGCTGCTCGCCACCTGGGATCCGACCGACTTGTGGGACGGCGAGGACACCCTCAAGCCGATCGCCGCCCGCTTCGGCCTCGCTGCTCTGCCGCTGCTGTTGCGCGCCGTGCCCCGGCAGCCCGGTGCACTCGCCCCGCTGCTGCTCCCGTTCGTCGATGTACAGGTCGCCCGACACATGGCGGACTGGGCGGTGCGCCTCAAGTCCACTGCGACCACGGCCCGTTCCTGGTTCACCCGGCACGGCGTCGCGGCTGCCCCGCTCCTGGTGCCGGACGCCGTGGGCAAGACAGGCGCCGCTCGGCGCGCCGCCGAACAGGCGCTGACGCTGATCGCTACAGCGCACGGCGACACCGTGGTGCGCGATGCCGCCCGGGCGTACGGCGCGCAGGCGCTGGCCGCGGTGGAGGTGCTGCTGGCCGCGGACCCGCTGGAGCGAGCGCTGCCCGCCAAGATGCCCGTACTGCCCGGTTGGACGGAGCCCTCGCTGCTGCCCCAGATCGTGGTCCGGTCCGGTGGTGCGTTGCCGGTGCAGTCGGTGCGTCATGCCCTGACGATGCTGGCGCTGTCGAAGCCCGGCGAGGTGTATCCGGGGGTCGCTTCGCTCATCGAAACGGCCGATGACGTTTCGCTCGCCGAGTTCGCCTGGGCCCTGTTCGAGCAGTGGCAGCTTGCCAATCTGCCCGCGAAGGAATCGTGGGCGCTGCACGCGCTGGGACTGCTGGGCGACGACGAGACGGTCCGCCGACTCACACCGGTCATCCGGTCCTGGCCCGGTGAGGGCGCGCACCACCGGGCGGTGGAGGGTCTCGATGTGCTGGCGTCCATCGGCAGTGATGTCGCGCTGCTTCATCTGCACGGCATCTCGCAGCGGGTGAAGTTCAAGGCGCTGAAGGTACGGGCCCAGGAGAAGATCGCCGAGGTCGCCGCGGGGCTGGGGCTGACCGGGGAACAGCTCTCCGACCGTCTGGTGCCGGACTTCGGTCTGGACGCGAACGGTTCGGCAGTCGTCGACTACGGCACCCGTACGTTCACGGTCGGCTTCGACGAACAGCTGCGGCCGTACGTACTGGACGGTGACGGCAAGCGCCGCAAGGATCTGCCGCAGCCGGGAGTCCGGGACGACGCGGAGCTCGCCCCGGCTGAACGCAAGCGCTTCATGGCGCTCAAGAAAGACGTCCGGACGATCGCCTCCGACCAGGTGCGCCGGCTGGAGGCCGCGATGGTGACAGGGCGTTCCTGGACGGCCCAGGAGTTCCAGGAGCTGTTCGTCGGTCATCCGCTGCTGTGGCATCTGGTGCGCCGACTGGTGTGGCTGAGCGAGACGGACGACGGGGTGCACACGGCGTTCCGGGTCGCGGAGGACCGTACGTTCGCCGACGCGGAGGACGATGTCTTCGCCCTGGCCGATGATGCGACCGTGCGGCTCGCGCACCCGCTGCACCTCGGGGAGAAATTGACCGCCTGGTCCGAGGTGTTCGCCGACTACGAGATCCTTCAGCCGTTCGCACAGCTCGGGCGCTCCGTGTTCGCGCTGTCCGAGGAGGAGATGACGGGCTACCGGCTCACCAGGTTCGAGGGGCTCAAGGTGCCGACCGGGAAGGTCCTGGGGCTGGAGCGGCGCGGCTGGGAACGCGGGGCGCCGCAGGACGCCGGGGTGGAGCGCTGGATCTCCAAGCGGCTGGCCGACGACTGCTATCTGGTGATCGCGCTGTACGAGGGCATCGCGGTCGGGGTGGTCGACATGTTCCCCGACCAGATCCTCGAAACGGTCTGGCTCGACAGCCGGCCCAGTGATCACTGGGACAGTCGCAGCCACCTGCTCCGTTTCGCCGACCTGGACGCGGTGACCGTGTCCGAACTCCTCGGCGACCTGGCGGAACTCACTGAGGGCATCGCATCATGACCGTACGGAACGAGACGCATGCCGAAGCTTCGGACGGCGACGCGGTTCGGGTACAGCGACCACCGGCCGAGGTGCGGTACGCCGAGGAGCTGGCGGCGCTGCGCGCCGACGACCGTGATCCCCGGCCCCCGGGGTGGGAGTTGAGCCTGCGTGCGGCACGCCGTTTTGTCATCGGTGACGCGGGCGCGGGAATCAGCCGGAAGTTCGTCGGCAACCCGTCGCTGGTGGACCGTGCGCTGGTGACGCTGGCGACGAGCCGTGGACTGATGCTGGTCGGGGAGCCGGGCACCGCCAAGTCTCTGCTGTCCGAACTGATCGCGGCCGCGGTCAGCGGGGACTCGACGCTGACGGTGCAGGGTGGCGCGGCCACCACCGAGGACCAGATCAAGTACGGCTGGAATTACGCGCTGCTGGTCGCCGAGGGCCCCTCCACCCGTTCGCTCGTCCCGGCTCCGATGCTGCGCGGCATGGCCGAGGGCAGGCTCGTGCGGTTCGAGGAGATCACCCGCTGTCCGCTGGAGGTGCAGGACTCGCTGCTGTCGCTGCTCTCCGAACGGGTGGTGGCCATCCCCGAGCTGACCGGACCGGAAGGCATGGTCTTCGCCCGGCAGGGATTCAATGTCATCGCGACGGCCAACACCCGGGACCGGGGCGTCAATGAGATGAGTGCGGCGCTCAAGCGGCGGTTCAACTTCGAGACAGTGTTCCCGATTCCCGACCTGGACACCGAACTGGCACTCGTCGAGGCGGAGGTGACGACGCTGCTGCGGCGTTCGGGAGTGGAGCCGCCGCCGGACCGGGATGTACTGGAGGTCCTGGTCGGTACGTTCCGGGAACTGCGCGCGGGGGCCGGCGAGAAGGGCGGGCCCGGTGGGGGCTCGGACCGTCCTTCGGCGGTGATGAGTACCGCCGAGGCCGTCTCGGTCGCCCATGCCGTGGGCGTGCGCGGCTGGTTCCTGCGCGGCGAGCCAGGCAGTGCCGCCGATGTGGTGGCGTGTCTGGCGGGGACGGCGGCGAAGGACAGCCCGGAGGACCTGGCCCGGCTGCGCCGCTATCTGGAGCAGCAGGTGCCGCGCCGTCGCAGCCCGGCGTGGAAGGCCCTGTACGACGCACGCCATCTGCTGGCCGACTGATGGCCGCGGTGTTCCTGGGGGTCCGTCACCACTCCCCCGCCTGCGCACGGCTCGTCGAGCGGACCATCGGGGAGCTTCGACCCGCCCAGGTGCTGATCGAGGGTCCTGCCGAGATGAACAGCCGACTGGATGAGCTGCTGCTCGGGCATGAGCTGCCGGTCGCGGTGTTCAGCCACTACCGCGACGGGGACCGTGCCGCGACGTCCTGGGCACCGCTGTGCGACTACTCGCCCGAGTGGGTCGCGTTGCGGGCGGGGCGGGCGGCCGGGGCGGAGGTCCGCTTCATCGATCTGCCGGCCTGGCATCCGGCGTTCGCCGAGCGCACCAACCGTTATGCCGATGCGGAGGTCCGTTACGCGGAGGCGACGGAGCGGCTGTGCCGGCACTTCGCGGTGGACTCCTCGGACGCCCTGTGGGACCGACTGTTCGAGGTGGAGCCGGACGACGGTCTCGCCGAACGGCTCGACGCGTACTTCGCCCTGGTGCGCGGTGACGCGGAGGCCGATGCGGGCGACCGGGCCCGCGAGGCGTACATGGCGGCGTGGGTCCGGGCGGCGGTCGAGATGGCCGGGGACCGGCCTGTGCTGGTGGTGACCGGTGGCTTCCATCAGCCCGCGCTCCGTGCGCTCACCGAAACCGGTGGGCAGAGCGGCACGAGCAGTGACGACTGGGAACGGGGCGGGGACGGGTGGCCGCAGGTGCCCGCCCCGCCGGACGGGGCCATGGCCGGAAGTTTCCTCGTGCCTTACTCCTTCCGGCAGTTGGACGCCTTCGCGGGGTACCAGTCGGGAATGCCGTCGCCCGGCTATTACCAGCAGGTGTGGGAAGCGGGCCCCGAGGCCGCGGCGGACGGTCTGCTGCGTGTGGTCGTCGAGCGGCTGCGGGCGCGCAGATTCCCGGTGTCCACCTCCGATCTGATCGCCGCGCGGAGTCTGGCCCAGGGGCTCACGACGCTGCGCGGTCATCCGCACCCCGCCAGGATCGATGTGCTGGACGGCCTCGCGGGCGCCCTGATCACGGACGACCTGGACCGCCCACTACCCTGGACGGGCCGGGGCATGCTGACGACGGGTGCGCATCCCGCGGTCGTCGAGATGGTGGCGGCGTGCAGCGGCGACCGCACCGGGCAGCTGCATCCGGGCACTCCGGCGCCGCCCCTGGTACACGATGTGGCGGCGCGGCTGGCCGGGCTGGCGCTCGACGGCGGCCCCGAGGCCTCCTACCGGCTGGATCTCACGGACGCCACTGATCTGGAGCGCAGCCGGGTGCTGCACCGGCTACGGGTGCTGGGGATTCCCGGTCACGGGCGGACCGCCGGTCCCAAGCACGGAATCGACCCGGTGTTCACCGAACGCTGGGAGGCGCAGCCTGTCGCGGGGCGCGAGGCCGCGCTGGTGGAGGCGGGGGCGTACGGCGCGACCCTGGCGGAGGCGGCGGCGGCCGCGCTAGCCGAGCGGACGCGGGGCGCCGAGGCCGAGGCCGATGACCTGGCCCGGTCGCTGTTCGATGCCGTGCTGTGCGGCATGGACGGGTTCTCGGAACAACTGCTCGGCGAACTGGCCTTCCGTGTCCGTGAGTTGAAGATCACCGGACCGCTCGGAGACATACTCGCCACAGCCCTGGGCCTGTGGCGGCACGACCGAGTGTTCGGGGTGGCGCACGGTCCGCTGCTCGCCGCTGTGATCGACGGGGCGACGGAGCGGTTGCTGTGGCTCCTGGAGGGGGCGCGCGGTGCGTCAGGGGTGGACTTCCCTCGCCTGCGGGCCGTGGTCGCGGTGCGGGACGCGGTGCTGCACGCGCCGCAGCTGCTCTCCGTCCCCCGGGAAACGGCGACCGCGATCGCATGGCGGATCAGCGGCGATCCGGAGGCACCGGTCGATCTGCGCGGGGCCGCGTTCGGACTGAACCGGGCCCTTGAGCAGGTCTCGGCCGCCTGGGGGGATCCGGCCGAGGCGGTACGTATGGTGGCGACCGCTGGTATGGACGCGCTCGGCGACTGGCTGGCCGGACTGTTCGCGCTGGCCCGCGACGAGGTGACGGGCGCCGGGGGGAACGAGAGCGGCAAGGAGGCCGGCGGCGGAGCGGAGTCGCTGATCGATGTGCTGGACAGCCTGGTCTGTGCGCTGCCCGATGACGCGTTCCTGTCGGGTCTGCCCGCACTGCGTCAGGCCTTCGCATTCTTCCCGCCACGCGAACGCGACCGGATCGCCGGTCGCCTGTTGGAACGGCGTGGGGTGCGCGGCTCGTCGCGTTCCTTGCTGCGGACCACCGAGGACCCGCTGCTGATCGCCCGGGCCCGCGCGCTGGAGGAGTCCGTGTCCCGACTGCTGGCCGGCTATGAACTGGGAGCCACCCCATGACCACGCCCGAACACGTACCCGGCCGGGCACCCATGCCCGGGGAAGGTCCCGGCGCAGCTCCCGACCCGGGGCTGGAACGCTGGCGGCTGGTCCTCGGCTCCGCCGCCGAACGGCACACCGGACCGCTGGAACCGGGCAACGACGGCCGGGATGCCGCACTCGACTGGCTCTACGGACGCGACCCCGACCTCACCAGACGCGGTGTGCGCCGCTCGGGCAACACCCCCCGGCAAGGCGGGGACGGCCCGTCCGCGGTGACCGCCGTCGACTGGCTCGACGACATCCACCGGCTCTTCCCGAAGGAGACCATCGAGCGCCTGGAACGGGACGCCGTCGAGCGGTACGGCATCCAGGAGATCGTCACCGACCCCGCGGTGCTGGAACGGGTCGAGCCGAGTGCGACGCTGCTGCGGGCCGTGCTGCGCACCAAGCATCTGATGAACCCGCAGGTGCTGCGGCTGGCCCGGCGCATCGTCGAATCGGTGGTGAAACAGCTTTTGGCCAAGCTCCAGCCGGAGATCCGCCGAGCATTCCACGGCACGCGCTCCCGCAAGCCCAGCCGGGTACCACTGGCCAGGGACTTCGACTTCCGGCAGACGGTACGGGCCAACCTCGCCCACTACCAGTCGACCGAGCGGCGCCTGCTCATCGAGCGCGCCCACTTCCACTCCCGTACCCGACGCCATGTGACGCACTGGCAACTGATCCTGCTGGTCGATCAGTCGGGCTCGATGGCCGGATCGGTCATCCACTCCGCGGTGACCGCCGCGTGTCTGTGGGGCCTGCCCGGTCTCAAGACGCATCTCGTCGCCTTCGACACCCAGGTGGTGGACCTGACCTCGGATGTGACCGACCCGGTCGAGCTGCTGATGCGGGTCCAGCTGGGCGGCGGTACCGACATCGCGCGCGCCGTGGAGTACGGCGCGGGGCTGGTGGAGAACCCGCGGCGCACGATCGTCGCGCTGGTCACCGACTTCTACGAGGGCGGCGACCCCTACCGGCTGCTGCGCGCGGTGCGGGCGCTGGTGGAGCAGGGCACCACCGTGCTGGGCCTGGCCGCGCTCGACGAGGACGCCAACCCCGAGTACGACCGTCAACTGGCCGGGCGGCTCGCCGGGGCCGGGGCACACATCGGGGCGATGACACCGGGCCGCCTCGCCGAGTTCGTCGCCGAGAGGCTGGGCCGATGACCGACGCGCTGACCGGCGCCGTCGCCGCGCGCCCCGATCTGCTCGCCCTCACTGCGGACACCCTCGCGGCCCTGGCCAACCGCGGCCTGGTCAAACGAGCCACGAAGGAGCTGGACGCGGGCACGGTGCCCACTCCCACAACAGACCCGGACACCACGGTGCGGGCCCGCTTCGACGACGGCACCACCACGTCGCTGCCGCCCGGTACGGGTCTGGACAGCGGCGACTGCAGCTGCGCCGCACCAGGCGTGTGCCGCCATCTCATCGCTCTGGTGCTGGCCTATCAGCGCGTGTCCGAGGCCGAACCGAACAGCGCCGCCGCCCCCGTCACCGACTGGTCCCCCGGCAGCACCGACGACGCGGCCCTCACCGAAGCCGTAGGCGCCCGTCCGCTCGCCGCGGCCCGTCGCACCTTCGAACGGGGATACGCCGCCGTTGTGCATCGTCCGTCCCCGGACCATCCCGAGCCCCGGGTCGAACTCCCCACCTGCACGGTGCGCTTCCCCGTCCCCGACGAGATCGCGTACGCGCTGACAGATGCGGCAGCCGCCCTGCGCGGCGAGGTGGTGGCGCTCGCGGTATGGGCATTCCGGGCGGCCGACGCAGCGGGGACCGACGAGCGGTCCGTCCCCGTCCAGGTCGGCGGACGCTCCACCGCACCGGCCACGGCCCGGCCCTCGCTCGACGCGGCCGTGGGGCTGGCGGATGAGCTGCTGGCGGAGGGCGTGGCCCATGTCGGACCGGTCCACGGCGGAGCCCTGGCTCGTGCCGGTGCCGGGCTGACCGCCGAGTCGCTGCACTGGCCCGCGGGCGCGCTCGCCGAGTTGTCGGACCAGCTCACGGCTTACGCCGACCGTACTGCCCACTACCGCCCGGAGTTGGTCGCCGCGCTGCTCGCCGAGTTGCACGCACGGCGGCGGGCCGCGACGCTCCCCGGCGTACTGGGCACCCGCGAATCCGGGGACACCCCGCTGCGCCGGGTCCGGCTCACCTCGCTCGGCTGCCGCATCCACGGAACGGCGCAGTCCCTGGTCTCCGAGGTGTATTTCGCTCATCCCGGCGCGGGCACCGTCCTCGTCCTCCGCAAGACCTGGACGGCGGCCGAGGGCAAGGAGCTCACCGGCCACCGGCTGGCCACCCGCCGCGTCCTCGCCACCCCGCTGAGCTCGCTGGCCACCGGAAGCCTGGTCAGCGAAAGCGTGCGGCGCACGGCGAGCCGCGCACTGACAATCGCCCGGGGCCGACTCGGCACGACGACGATCACCCCTGTCGGCGCCGCCTGGACGGAGCTGCCGGAACCCTTGCTCGTACGGGATCTGTCCGCGCTGACTGCGGGCTGGGAGGGCAGGCCGCCCCGGCTGATCCGGCCGCGGGTCGAGGCGGAGGCGGTCCATGTCGTCGCACTGTCACAGGTGGAGAGCGTCGGTTACGACCCCGCCGAACAGCGGCTCGAAGCCGTCGTGCGCGATGCCTCGGGGACCCCCGTGCTGGTGACGTCGGGCTACCGGCCGGAGTGCCCCGGTGCCTTGGACGCCCTGGCCGATGCGCTGGAGGGTGGTGCCACGCATGTCAGTGGTTCGGTGCACCGCTCCGGCGGAGGAATCCGGATCGATCCGATCGCAGTGCTCACCCCGGCCGGGGTGATCGTGCCCGATCTCGCCCCCGGTGACGGTTCCACGGCCCTGGCAGCGGCGGTGCGCCGTCCGTCCGATCCGCTGACGGCGGTGCTGGACGAGGCGATATCCGCAATGTCGGCGGTGCCGCACAGCGGACTGCGCCATCTGAACAGCCCCGCCCGCTCCCGTATCGACGAGGCGGCGACGGCGCTGTCACGCACCGGCCTGGCCCGTGCCGCGACCCTGCTGCGCGCCTTCCTCGACACGCTGGACGACGGAGCCTCGCTGAACGAGGAGGGCCTCACGGCCCCTTCCGACGCGTGGCTGGACGCCCAGCTCCATCTCCTTGTCAGCAGCGAACTCCTTTCCTTCCAACCGGACTTCGTGACCGCTTCGGCGCACGACTAGGGCCGGTTCAGATAGGCGAGTTGGGGATGAACCTTCGTGTATCCGTCGAAAAGGCGTCCGGCCACGGACACCGAATCGACCAGCGGATGCAGCGCGAAGGCTCTTACGGCGGTGGCACGTGAGCCGCTTTGCGCAGCGTCCAGCACCGCGCGCTCGACGGCCTTGACCGCGGTGACCAGACCGACGGCGTGGTACGGAAGCGGGTCGACGGCGACGGGATGGGCGCCGTTCGCGTCGACCAGGCATGGCACCTCGATGACGGCGTCCGCGTCGAGCACGGAAAGCGTCGTGCGGTTGCGGACGTTGAGGATGAGCGAGGTCCGTTCATTGCGGGCGACGGCCCGCATGAGGGCGAGCGCCACCTTCTCGTAACCGCCGGACTCCAGATCGCTTTCGTCCCGCTCACCAACCCCGGCGACCTCCCGGTTCTCCGACATGTAGGTGGCTTCGCGTTCGGCGCGGGTGCGGTCCCAGGACGGCAGTGCCGGGGCGGCCGGGTCCTTCATCCGGGTGTAGAAGCCCTCCTGCTGCTCGCGGAGGAAGGCGCCGCGGGTCTGTTCAGCGTCCTGGTAGGCGCGTACGGCTTCCCGGTTGAAGTAGTAGTAGTGCAGATACTCGTTGGGAATGGCACCCAACGACTGCAGCCAGTCGACGCCGAAGAGCCTGCCCTCCTCGAAGGAGCCGAGGAGTTCCGGGTCCGCCAGCAGTCGCGGGAGTTCGTCGCGGCCGTCGACACGCAGTCCGCGGACCCAGCCCAGATGGTTGAGGCCGACGTAGTCGATTTGGGCCCGGTCGGGGTCGGCGCCGAGCACCCGCGCGATACGGCGGCCGAGGCCCACCGGGGAGTCGCAGATGCCGATGACCCGGTCGCCCAGGTAACGGGACATGGCCTCGGTGACCAGACCGGCCGGGTTGGTGAAGTTGATGACCCAGGCGTGCGGGGCGAGCCGGGCGATGCGCTGCGCGAGGTCGACGGCGACGGGCACGGTGCGCAGCCCGTACGCGATCCCCCCTGCCCCGACCGTCTCCTGGCCGAGTACACCTTCATCGAGGGCGACCCGCTCGTCGGCGGCCCGGCCTTCGAGGCCGCCGACACGGATCGCCGAGAAGACGAAGTCGGCGCCGCGCAGTGCCTCGTCGAGTTCGGTGGTGGCATTGACAGTCGGCGCGTCCGGGACGTTCGCGGCCTGTTCGCCGAGCACCCGGGCGATGGCGGTGAGCCGGTCGGCGTCGGTGTCGTAAAGGGTGACCGCGGACACGCGGCCCTCGGCGTGATCGGCGAGCAGCGCCCCGTACACGAGTGGAACCCGGAATCCGCCGCCGCCCAGAATTGTCAGCTTCACGCTTCCGCATGGTACGGGGGGGGCGGCCCGGACGGGGCCCGCGCGACTCCGGACGGAACGACTTCCACCCGGTGGCCACGGCACCGGCCCGGTGGCCACGGACGTGTGGGTCCGTGGCCACCGGGCCGGTGAGTGATCGGTGTCGCCTCCGCCCCGACGGGCGCGGTCGGGTCAGTTGCCGCTCCACCAGTGCGAAACGGCCCGCCACAGCCTCGCGGGTGCGGTTCCGCTGCTCTGTTGCGGGATCCGGCCGGCGGCGGACTGCCCGACGGACGTGCCCCCGGACTCGTCGGTGGCCGCCGCCGTGGACGTCACACCCGTCACACCTGTCATGCCTGTCACACCCGACGCACTCATAGCGGCAGGAGCCGGGGCCGTACTGGGAGCGCGTACGGGTGTGGGGGCGGTGTGCCGGACCGTCGGCTGCGCCTCCCAGTCCTGGCGCGGCGGGTTCGGCCTCCCCATGGACGGCGGTTCCTTGTCGTCCTGCGGCGCACGCACGGCGAAGTCCGCCGGAAGCTCCACCAGGTGCCGGCCCAGGATGTTCCCGATCCACCTCAGCTCGCTCTCGTCAACGGCGAGTTCGAGGTCGGGGAGCCGCATCAGCAGGGCATCGACACCGACGTCCGCGATGGCGCGCCCGATGTCCTGCCCGGGGCATTCATGGGGGCCCCCGCTGAACGCGAGATGGGCGCGGTTGCCCTCCATGTCGGCGTTGAGGTCGGGTCGTACGACCGGATCGGTGTTGGCCGGGGCGATGCCGACAATCAGGGCGTCGCCCGCCTTGATCTGCTTGCCGCCCAGTTCGGTGTCGCCGACCGCCCAACGGCCGAAGACCGCGGTGAACGGCGGCTCGTCCCACAGCGTCTGCTCGACCGCTTCGGGCACCGTCATATGGCCGCCGCTGAGCCTGGCCCGGAAGCGGGGGTCGGTGAGCACCATGCGCAGGACGTTGGCGATCAGGTTGACGGTCGCCTCGTAGGAGGCGATGAGGATCAGCCTCAGATGCTCACTGACTTCCTGGTCGTTCATCCCCGCAGGATGCTCGACGAGCCAGGTGGCGAAGTCGTCCGCGGGTTCGCGCCGGCGGCGTTGGACGAGCCGGGTCAGCGCTTCGAGGACGTAGGCGTTGCTCGCGACGGCGGTCGCCGTGCCGCGGGTCATGTCGCGGGCTGCCTGGACCATCCGGTCATTGTACTCCTCGGGCATGCCGAGGATCGCGCACATCACCATCATCGGCAGCCGCTCGGCGAACTGGCTGACCAGGTCGACGCGGCCTTCCTGGCAGAAGTCGTTGACGAGCCGGTTGCTGTAGCGGTTGACGTGGCGGCGGACCCCGCGGGTGTCGATGCGGCCCATGCTGTCAGTGACGGCGCCGCGCTGGCGTTCGTGGGTGGCGCCGTCGGCGAAGGCGCAGATCGGCTGCCAGGTGAAGATCGGGGCGAGCGGATGGTCCGGGGCGACTGTGCCGTCCCGCAGGGCCCGCCACCGCCGCGAGTCGCGGGAGAACTGCGAGGGGGTGCGGGTCATGTGCAGGTTCTCGCTGTGCCCGAGGACCAGCCAGGCGGGTACGTCTCCGTGCAGCAGTACGGGGGCCACGCTGCCGTGTTCGGCGCGCAGTTTGTCGTACAGCCCGTGGGGGTCCCGCTCGGCCTCCGGGCCGTAGAGCCGGTGCAGTCCGCCGGGGCCGATACCGAGGCCGTGGGCCGGGCACTCGGGGGGCGGAACCGGCCCCTGGGCCGCTCCGGGCTCGTAGTGGAATGGGGTTGTCACGATCGCTCCAGGGATCAGGATTCCAAGGACCAGACGGATGGGGACGCGCGGGGGGGTGTGCTGCGGTCAGGCGAGCGGGAGGGCCAGACTGTGCAGATAGCGCATCAGGGTCATCAATACGTCGCGGCCGGAGGTGCGCAGCCGGGCATCGCAGTCGATCACCGGAACCTCTTCGGGGAGATCCAGGGCGCTGCGCAGCGCCTCGACGGGGTGCTTCGGGGCGTCGGGGAAGGTGTTGACTGCGACGACGAACGGCACGCCGCGCTCCTCCAGCCGTCCGATGACGTCGAAGCTGACTTCGAGGCGGCGGGTGTCGATGAGGACCACCGCACCGAGGGCTCCTTCGAACAGGCCGTTCCACAGGAACCAGAACCGTTCCTGGCCCGGGGTGCCGAACAGATAGAGGATCAGTTCCTCTGTGATGGAGATCCGGCCGAAGTCCATGGCGACGGTGGTGGCGGTCTTGCTTTCCACCCCGAAGTTGTCGTCGACGCCGATTCCGGCCTGGGTCATGGTCTCTTCGGTGGTCAGCGGACGGATCTCGCTGACGGATCCGACCATGGTCGTCTTGCCGACCCCGAATCCGCCGACGATCACGACCTTCACCGCGGCTGTCGCCGTGGTGGGAAGGACGTCCTCGCTCCGGGGGCCGGTGATCGTGTCAGAGTTTCTGAAGTCCATGCATCACCGCTTCGAGAAGGGACCTGTCCGGGAGGGTGGCGCGGACGATGGGCGCGCGCGATTCGATGAGTTCGGTCGCGAGGAGTTCCGTGAGGAGCGACGTCACCACACTGAAGGGCAGACCGAGGTACGCCGAGATCTCGGCGACGGATAGCGGCGCCTGGCAGAGCCGCAGGATCACGGCCTGTTCGGGCTGGACCGTCGGCGTCGGCTCGGCCTTCGCGACGACCATCGTGACCAGGTCGAGCGGCGCCCGCTCGCTGCCGTCAAGATCGCCGGTGATCACATACAGCCGTTCCGGGTCGCTCAGTGCCGGATCGGCCTTTCGGCGTTCTCGTCGGGGAGAGTTCATCCGGCCTGCCCGTCATGGCGCGGCGGGCTCGTCAGGTGGGCACCGATCCTGACGACCATGTCGCGCATCCGCGACCCGACAAGCCCCGCGTCGACCGTCTCACCGGCCAGGACCGCGAGGTACGCGCCGGTTCCGGCGGCCATCAAGTAGAAGAAGCCGCCGGTGACTTCGATGACGACCAGGCGCATGAGGCCGTCGCTGTAAGGGATTTCGGAGGCGACCGCTGCGGCCAGGCTCTGGAGTCCGGCGCAGGCCGCCGCGAGACGGTCGGCGACATCGGGGTCGCCGCCGTGCCGGGCGATGCGCAGACCGTCGGCGGAGAGCACCACGATCTGGTGGATGTCCGGCACGTCGTCGGCCAGTTCCTTGAGCATCCAGTCCATATTTCCCCGCTGCTGGATCACTTCAGGTCTCCCTTGTCCCGGGCGTCGTCAGAGTTTTCGTCGGTCTTCGGCTCCTGCGGCACGCCGTTGACGGCGTTGGTGAAGGCCTCCAGCCAGAGTCCGGGGGGCTGCTCCTTGCCGCTGTCGTTCCCCTGGCCATGGCCGTTGGTGTGGCCGTTGCGCTGTCCTGCGGTGGGGTTGACGGGCTGTGCGGGGAGATTGTGCGAGCCCAGCGGGGCGCGACCGCGGCTGCGGCGTTGTGGGAGCCCACCCGCGGTCCACTCGGTCACCACGGGGACGTCGTCCTCCATGGCGGCCGCGGGGACGACCGGCCGGGCAACGGGGACGACCGGCCGGGCGACGGGTGCGACCGGTCCGGTGGCGGGGCGCTGGGCCACGGGGCGGGGTTTGCGGCGCGGCGGCACGACGTGCTTCATGGCCTCCTGGTCGATGTCGCTGGTGGGCCTCGACGTGGCGCCGATGCCGTGGGCGATACCGGGAGCAGGTCCGGTGGTGATCATGACGCGGGGCACGATGAGTACGGCGCGGACGCCGCCGTACGCGGACTGCCGCAGCGAGACCTGGAGGTCGTACATCCGCGAGAGCCGTCCGACGACGGCCATGCCGAGACGCGGGGACTCGCCGAGGTCGTTCATGCTGGAGCCGGCCTGGGCCCTGGCGAGCATGTTCTCGGCCCGCGCGCGGGCCTCCTCGCTGAGCGAGACGCCACCGTCCTCGATCTCGATGGCGATGCCGGTCTGCACCTCCACGGCCGTGACGTGCACCCGGGTCTGCGGCGGCGAGTAGCGGGTGGCGTTGTCGAGGAGTTCGGCGCAGGCGTGGATGAGCGGCTCGACGGCCGTGCCGATGATGGCGACCTTGGCGATCGAGTGCAGATCGACGCGCGGGTACTCCAGGATTCGCGACATGGCGCCGCGCAGCACGCTGAACAGCGGTACGGGCTTGGGCCATTGGCGGCTGGGGCGGGCGCCGCCGAGTACCGCGATGGAGTCGGCGAGACGGCCGATCAGCGCGGTGCCGTGGTCGATGCGGAGCAAGTCGTCGAAGACGTCGGGGTTGCGCCCGTGGTGCTCCTCCATCTCCCGCAGTTCACTCGCCTGGCGGTGGACGATCGCCTGGACGCGCCGGGCGACGTTGACGAAGGCGCGCTGCGCGGAGTCACGCATCGCCTCTTCGTTGTCGATGATGTTCAGCACCGTGTAGACGAGAGTGCGTTGGGCGTCGGGAAGGTCGCGGTACAGCTCGTCCGCGTCGACTACGTCCCGGAGCACCTCTTCGGGCGAATTGCCCACGCGCAGACGGTGGATGGCGGCCGGCAGGAGCTCCTTGCTGATCCGCACGGTCTCGTCGTCGTGGGTGGCGATGCGCCGCTCCAGGTCGACGAAGCGCCGTTCGTACACCGCGCGCTGAGTACGCAGATCGCGCGCCCTGCGGGCGAGTTGAACGGTGAGTGCGGCAACCACGACGGTGGCGAGCGCGCCGCACACGACGACTGGTATCCGCGCGGCCGCGGAAACCAGTGCCACCGCGGCGGCGGTTGCGCCGCCCATCAGCAGTACGGGCAACAACATGGCGCGAACGACGGGGGTTTCTCGTTCGATCGGCGGTGATTGAACACGAACCATCTAAAACCTCTGGCTGCTGATTCGGGAGGTAGGGGCGCTTGCAGGACACTTGGGAACAAGCGCTCGAATTCACATCAACTCGGCTTCACTGCGCGTGAGCTTAGTCAGATCGAATCAGCGCTCCGGCACATTCACCCAACCCCCTGCGCGAGCACTCCCGCGGTAATACACTCACGAGTTTTTGCACGCACCGCCTCCGATTGCGCACAGGGAGTGACGAGAGGGGGGAATCCGCGAGGCGGGACACTCTGCGTACCGAACGGCGGGACGCCTGCGGAGTTGCCCGAAGACCTGATCAGAGCACCGTTGCGCATCAAGCACGTCGGGCAGGGAAGCGACGAACGACTCACCCTCGCAAGTGATCCGTTCCATCCCGCACCGAGGGGCAAGCGCACATGAGATCGAAGTGGATCGAATGGAGCACATTCATGACTGAAGGACGGAAGCACGGCAACCTCGCTTCCTCGGCGGCCTGGTCCAGGGGGCAGAAGACGTGCGCGCCGTTCAGCTGGATGGCCCTCACACGGGTCAGTCCGCCGAGCACCCCCGAGAGTTCGGAGCGGTACATGCCGCCCAGCTCGGCCATGCGCAGCGGCAGTTCGCGGTAGCTGTGGGAGCGGGAGCGGTAGATGAGCGCGCGATGCGGACACAGGCTGGGCCGCAGCACGACCTGCTCGCCGCCCAGGTCCATCGGCGGGAACATGTCGTCGCTGTAGTGCGACCAGTGCCCGGAGATTTCGTACAGCTCCCGCTTGCCGAGCACCGGCGAGTACACATGCCGGTATCCCGCCCGCTGTTCAGCGGTGAGGATTTACTCCTGCAGGGTGTGACGTACGACTGCACCGTCGGGCAGCCAGTACGGCAGTCCCGCGCCGATCAGCGGGTCGGTGTCGAACAGGCCCAGCTCACGGCCGAGCTTGCGGTGGTCGTGCATGGCGGTCTCCTCACGGTCATCGGGCAGTGACCGCAGGGCGAAGCCCCGGGGCACTCGCCCCGGGGCTTCGGACTGAACAGCTGTCAGCGCGCCGGGACACTCTCCGGCGTCGTCGTCATGGCAGCGCGCTTCATACGGTGGACGCTACAGCGACGTACCGACACCCGCGCGGGATTTCTTTCCGGTGCCGCCGCCGGTCCTGCGCTGCTTCCGGCCATGCGCTGCCGACGGCGAGCGACGGCTGCGGTGCTGTGAGTGCGTGTACGGCGTGGGCGCGGGCCCGTTCGGTGGCAGCCAGTGCACTTTCGAGGCGTCCGGCGGCCCGGCGGTTGGTCACGAGCATGGCGGCGAGGATGCCCGCACCGGCGCCGATCACGGGGCGAGGCTGCGCAGCAGTGCACGACGGGCGTCGCAACGGCTCGCGGTGCGGAGGGCGGCCCGTTCGGCGTCGCTACCGAACAGTTCCTCGGACGTGCCCGGGGCGGGCGGCGGGGCGGGGACGGGTCCGGAACCACATGTCCGAGGGCCGGGCGAGGCGCAGCGGGGCTGCCGGCGGAAGCTCGCGCACGGAGGGCTGCCGGGATCGGATGGTTGTATCGCTCACCCAACCAAATTAACGGGTATTACACCTGTAAAACACTTGCTCCGGTGAGGCCGCTGGCACCGCACCGATGGCTGCCCACGCCGCAAGGTCATAGCGTTCAACTGCACAAGGACAGACAGGTACACATCCATGTGTCCATGGAGGAAACCGAATGAAGCTCACCAAACCGGTACCCAGCGGTCCCTGCTGGATCGAGCTGAGCACCACCGACATTCCTGCCGCCAAGTCGTTCTACGCGGCACTCTTCGGCTGGCGCCCCGAGACCGATCCACGCGAGGAGGCGGGCGGCTACACCATGGCGCACCTCGGAGATGCGCGCGTGGCCGCACTCAGTCCGATCTATCAGCCGGGACAGACGCCCGCCTGGACGGTCTCATTCGCCAGCGAGGACACGGACGCCACGGTCGAGAAGGTGAAGTCGGCGGGCGGCTCGCTCCTGGTCGGCCCGATGGACGTGTTCGACCAGGGCAGGTTCGCGGTGGTCGCGGATCCGTCCGGTGCGGTGTTCTCGCTGTGGCAGGGGCGCGCCTTCGCCGGCGCGGAGCGGCTGAACGCCCCGGGCGCGCTCGGCTGGGTCGAACTCGTCACCCATGAGGCCGACCCGGCGCTCACTTTCTATCCCGCGGTCTTCGGGTGGACGGTGAATGCCGCATCGGAGAACTACACGCAGTGGGGTGTGGCCGACGAGGACTTCGGCGGCATGCTGATCACGGACGACAGCTTCCCGCCGGAGACGCCGCCGAACTGGCAGCCGTACTTCGCCGTGACGGACGTCGATGCGACGGCAGCCACCGCGCAGGGGGCGGGCGGCGAACTGCTGATGCCGCCGACGAGCGTTCCGGACGGGCCGCGGATCGCGGTGGTACGGGATCCGCAGGGTGCGGTGTTCGGCATCTACCGGGCGGGCGACGAGGGCTAGTGCCGGGCCAGTGCCCCTCCCGGCACAGGGAATCCTGCCGCCGGAGCCGGACGTCGGCGGGGCCGAAGAGTCCCCGGACTCGTGGAGCTCCCCGCCGGGAGCAGGCCGAGGGACGCCTGGTTCATCCGAGTCGCTGGACGCCGAACGCCGGGCCACACTGATCGCGACACCCGCGGACCCACGGACCCACGGACCCACGGACCCGCGGACCCACGGACCCGCGAGCCCGCGGACCGGCGAACCCGCGAACCCACGGACCCGCGAACCCACGAACCCGCGACCTGCACCCACCGTTTCGACTTCCGCCCAACCGGGAACGGCGAAGCGGTCTTCCTGGAGTTCAGCTGATGCACGAGAGCGATGCCGGACTGCTCGCCCCCGGGCGGGTCGGCTCCCCCGCCGAGACGGCCACCGGCGACAGCGCCTTTCTGCAGGCGATGCTCGACGCCGAGGCCGCGCTCACCCGCGCCCAGTCCGGCTGCGGGCTCGCTCCCGCCGCGGCCGGGCAGGCGGTGACCGCGGCGTCGGCCGACGCGAGCCGGTTCGATGTACGGGATCTGGCGCTGCGCGCCCGTGCGGGAGGCAATCCGGTCATCCCGCTGGTCGTCGACCTCGTCGCCGCGGTGGACCAGGACCTTCGGCCGTATGTGCACCGGGGCGCCACCAGCCAGGACATCCTCGACACGGCCGCCATGCTGGTCGCGGCACGGACGCTGGCGCCGGTGCTCGACGATCTGGTACGGGCCGCGGACGCGGTGGCACGCCTCGCCGCCGCACACCGCAACACACCGATGGCCGGCCGTACGCTCACCCAGCACGCCGTGCCGATCACCTTCGGGCTGAAGGCGGCCGGGTGGCGTGCGCTGATCCTCGACGCACGGGACCGGCTGTTGGTCGTACGGGAATCGCTACCCGCACAACTCGGCGGCGCGGCAGGAACGTTGGCCGCCTTCGAGGCCTTCGCGCCCACCACGGACGTGCACGACGCCACCGATACCCACGACGGCGGCCCTGGACTGGCCCTGCTCCAAGCGTTCGCGAACGAACTCGGTCTGGCCGAACCGCTGTTGCCGTGGCACAGCCTGCGTACCCCGATCGCCGACCTGGCGGGCGCGCTCGCCTTCACGGCAGGCGCGCTCGGTAAATTGGCGGCCGATGTGCTCACCCTGTCCCGTACCGAGATCGGCGAGGTCACCGAGGGGCAGGACGGTGGTCCATCCACCATGCCGCACAAGGCCGACCCGGTGCGCGCCACGCTGATCGCGGCGGCCTCCCGACGCGCCCCCGGCCTGGCTGCGACGCTGTACGGATCGCTCGCCGCCGAGGACGAGCGGCCTGCCGGGGCATGGCACGCCGAGTGGGAGCCGCTGCGCGAATTGCTGCGGCTCGTCGGCGGGGCCGCGTACGCCGCCGCCGAACTCACCGACGGACTGCGTGTCGTCCCGTACACCATGCAGGAGAATCTCCAGCTCACCGACGGGCTGATCGTCTCGGAGCGGCTAGTACTGCAACCGCATCTGGAGGATGTGGCCTCGGTGTTTGTAGTGGGAGCGGCGGGCTCGGGCCTGGCTGCGTCGTCGGAAGCGTGACCAGTGCAG